>CANQIW010000009.1 GCA_947624055.1 uncultured Lachnospiraceae bacterium | reverse complement strand
ACCGACTTCACCTTGAGGTCGGCAAGATCGCCGGAACAACACTCCAGCGTGCGCACCGGAATATCCAACGTGCGGAAAAAGTCGACCGTGTTCTGCCACAGGCGGTCGAACCACATCTTGCTGTCCTCCGGCTTGCAGACGACGATCATCTCCTGCTTCTCAAACTGATGGATGCGGTACACGCCGCGCTCCTCGATGCCGTGCGCGCCCTTTTCCTTGCGGAAGCACGGAGAATAGCTCGTCAGCGTATACGGAAGCTCTTCCTCCGGGAGGATCGTATCGATAAATTTTCCGATCATCGAGTGCTCGCTCGTGCCGATCAGATACAGATCCTCGCCCTCGATCTTGTACATCATAGCGTCCATCTCGGCAAAGCTCATCACGCCGGTCACCACATTGCTGCGGATCATAAACGGCGGAATGCAATAGGTAAACCCGCGGCCGATCATAAAGTCTCTCGCGTAGGACAGGATTGCCGAGTGCAGACGCGCGACATCTCCCATCAGATAATAGAATCCGTTGCCGGCCACCTTGCCCGCGGACTCCATGTCGATCCCCTTAAATTTCTCCATAATCTCCGTGTGATACGGAATCTCAAAATCCGGGACAACCGGTTCACCGAAGCGCTGTACCTCAACATTTTCGCTGTCGTCTCTTCCGATCGGCACCGAAGGATCGATGATGTTCGGGATCACCATCATGATCTTAAGCAGCTTTTCCTCAACTTCCTTTTCCCGCTTACTGAGCTCTTCGGTTCTCTGGGCGTTCTCGGTCACCTGCTTCTTGACTTCCTCGGCCTCTTCCTTTTTACCCTGCGCCATCAGAGCGCCGATCTGTTTGGAGATCTTGTTCCGGCTCGCGCGCAGCGCCTCGACCTCCTTCTTAATCTCGCGGTTCTCTTTGTCGAGTGCAAGCACCTGATCGACCAGCTCCAGCTTTTCGTCCTGGAATTTATTTTTGATGTTCTGCTTTACAATGTCGGGATTCTCCCTGACAAACTTGATATCTAACATATCTCTGCCTCCGGTTTCTGATAATCTCTGAAATAAATTTTCATCGGATATTTTCTTTTCCGCGATGTTTCACGGACAAAATCGTATCTCAATCTCTGTGTCGAATAGCCTTTATCATATACTATTTTTCGTAATTCGTAAAGTGGTAATTGAGCAATTCAGCCTCTGACGTATAAATACGTCCCGGCTGTCTTATCTTTTCACAGCATGGCTGAACTGTTTATTGCATATCATTGAAATAATTTACCGCCTGTCTTAACGCTTCCTTCTCCTCCTGGCCGAGCACAACATAGGACTCGCCCTTGACGATCTCCTTCACATACGTGTAACAGCCCTCGCGGCCGTGGATCGCGTTTAGCACAAAACCGGAATCACTCTCGTCAAGCATCGCGAGCGCAAAGCTGAGACGTCCGCCCACATCCGGAAAAGCATCATATTTTACAATACCAATCTTGTTCGCCGTGCGGCTCTGGATCTCTTTGATCCTGCGGATCTCATTTGCCTGCACGCTGGTCATTTCCGTCAGTTTATCGACCTCCAGAAACTTCTGCGAGAACGCCTTTTCCAGAGAAGCCGCATCCCGTCCTTTCATAAAAATGCGATACCGTTTGAGGAAACGCGTCATTTTCATGGAAACTCGAACCATATATAACAACACAAACACCATGATGCCCATCATGATGATCACAATGATACCGGGATCAATTCCCAGTGTGTTCAAAATATTACTCTGCATCGATAGCTCACCTCTATATATAATATGTGATTATTTGATTGTCTCAGCATGGCTCTGTATCGATTGAAAGAGATCCATCAGCCGTTCAAGTTCTTCATTTGAATAATAATCAATCACAATCTTCCCATGATTGTTTGCCTTATGATTGATTGATACCTTTGTTCCGAGCATTGCTTTCATTTTCTCTTCCAGATCCTGATAAATAAAAGCATTCTTCAACTCCGTCTTTTCCTGCTTTTTCTTTTCCTTTCCCAAAACAGTCTTCATCAACCGCTCTACTTCCCTGACGTTCAGCTTCTCATCAAAAATCTGCTGCGCCAGCTTGAACTGAAGCTCCTTGTCGTCTGTTCCCAGCAAAGCTCTGGCATGCCCGGTAGAAATCATGTCATCAATCACCATCTGCTGAACGCGCTCATCCAGTTTCAAAAGGCGCACAGAATTCGTGACAGCCGTACGACTTTTGGACACACGCTCCGCCACCTCATCCTGTTTGAGATGAAATTCGGTCAGCAAACGCTTAAACGCGGCTGCTTCCTCTATCGGATTCAGATCCTCTCGCTGGATATTCTCAATCAGAGAGATCTCTACAATCTGTTGATCCGTATAGTCCCTGATAATAACAGGAACCTCCTTCAGACCGGCCATCTTCGCGGCGCGCCATCTTCTCTCGCCGGCAATGATCTCATAGTAATCTTCTCTTTTCTGAACGATCAGCGGCTGCAAAACACCAAACTGTCGGATGGAGTCTGCCAGTTCAAGAAGCGCATCCTCATCAAAATTTTTTCTTGGCTGTTCCCTGTTCGGTTCAACCTCTGTAATCTTCAGCTTGACTTCTTCCTTTTTTACGATGGTTTTCGCCTCCGAAGACTTTGCCTCCTTTACAGTCGTCTTTTTTGTCGTACTCTGTTTTGGTATCAGGGAATCCAGTCCTTTTCCCAATCCTGTTTTCTTTACTGCCATTCTTCTTCTCCCCTATGCATTACTTCTTCTGCTAACAAGTGATACGCTTCTGCTCCCGCAGATTTTTTATCATACTCCGTGATCGGAAGTCCATAGCTCGGCGCCTCCGCCAGACGGACATTTCTCGGAATAATACTTTTATAAATATTTTGATTGAGATTGTTCTTCACATTCTCCACGACCTGAAGAGACAGATTTGTGCGAGCATCAAACATTGTAAAGACGACGCCCTCTATCTCCAGATCCGGATTCAGTCTGTCCCTGACAAGATCGATTGTGTGAATCAACTGACTGAGACCCTCCAACGCATAATATTCACACTGAATCGGCACAAGAACCGTATCTCCCGCACACATGGAATTGATCGTAAGCATATTCAGCGACGGAGGACAGTCGATCAGAATAAAATCGTACTCTTCTTTTATATTGTCCAGAGCTCTTTTTAATAAAAATTCCTTCTCATCTATCCCAAGCAGCTCAATTTCGGCTCCTGCAAGGTTTATATTTGATGCGATCACAGATAAATTCGGAATTTTTTCCTTTTGAATACAATCTTCAAGCTTACTCTCCCCAAGTAAAAGCTCATAAACGGTATTCTCCACATTATCTTTTTCTATACCAAATCCGCTTGTCGTATTTCCCTGCGGATCCATATCAACTACCAAAACTTTCTTGCCGAGTTCAGCAAGTGAAGCGGACAGATTAATTGCCGTAGTAGTTTTCCCCACTCCACCTTTTTGATTGGCAACTACGATTGTCCTTCCCATATCAAATATTTTCTCCCTTCGTATAAGTCAATTTAGAGTATATCATAAAAATGTTTCATGTGAAACATTCTTTTCTATTTCTTAAGAAATTTATCCCTCATCTATTGAGTCAATCATATTCTGTATCACAAATTTCATGTTTTTCAATTCCTTTTTGCACCTGGTACGGTCACTATACAGCAGATCAAGACATAACTCCGTTTTGTTGTATAGTTCAATAAATATATTATTATTTGTCCTTTTTTCCTTCAGCGTTTCACGGATCTCTTCACCATGATCCTTACGTGTTTCTGTCTCACACATTCCATCGAGTTCTTCCAGTAATCCATCATATTCCTCTTTTTTTGCAAGATAAGTTTCCATAAATGACTTTATATAATTTATCTCCTGCTTTGTTTTATCAATATGTTTCTGAACATCAATAATTTTTTCCTCTAAATCATTATTATCCGCACGAGGAGAAAATATGTTTTTATCTGTATTTGATTCAGCTTGTAAAGATTCCAGCCATTCCTGAGCACAATTCAATTTTTCTGTCTGTTCTTTCAACTGGTGATCCAGACTATTCAGTTTCTCATTATTTTCATTTATTAGCCCATTGATATATTCCCTGATCATAACCTTATAAACTCCTGTTTATCCCGTACTTATACATAAAATCCTTCTGATATCCACTATACTATTTTTTTCTTCTTTTGAAAAGATTTATCATTGTATTATTCAAAAATATTGTTTATAATATCCTTAATGTTTCACATGAAACATTTTTATATAAATAAGTTTTGGAGAAGACTATGGGAAAAATTAAATCATTTTTCAAAGCATCTGTTGTACTCACCGGTACACTGCATGTCATAAATAAATGTATTGATTCCGGACTTACGACCAGTCTAAATACTCGAACAAACGGAAAATACTATCAATGGAAACATGGAAATATATATTACAAGATTCTCGGTCATGGTTCGCCCGTTTTGCTGGTTCATGATCTAACTGTTCTTTCCTCAAATTATGAATGGTCGCAGATCATAGACAAACTCAAAGCAGAACATACTGTATACGCTGTTGATCTGATTGGCTGCGGAAGATCCGATAAACCGCTCATCACCTATACAAATTATTTTTATGTACAGATGATTCAGGATTTCGTCAATGATATAATAGGAGAGAAGACAGACGTCGTCGTCAACGGCCTTTCCTCCTCCTTTATAATTATGGCAAATGCTGTAAACCCAAAATTATTCAATAATATCTTTGTATTGAACCCGAAGAGTATCAATGAATTGAAAAAAATTCCGGATCAGAAATCCAAATTGCTTATTAAGCTGTTTCAACTTCCGGTTATTGGAAAGACCTTATATTATATCGCTACAAACAAGGAAAACACGGAATATATTCTAACAGAAAACTGTTTCTACAGTCCTTTCAAGGTAGATTCCGCTATTGTCAAGGCATACTATAATTCCTCGCATCTGGCACAGGGCAACGGAAAAATGCTTTATGCAAGCCTGCTCGGAAATTATCTTAATGTGGATATTTCCAGAGCACTGGCAAAGGCAGATAACCGTATTTTTCTCATTACCGGGGAACAGATAAAAAACAAAGAAGAAATTGAATCGTCTTATCTGAGATTAAACAAGAATATTATAAACTTTACGGTAGAAAAAGCAAAATATCTGCCGCAGCTGGAAATGCCGCAGCAGACCTTGGAGCTTCTCGTTCTCTGAGAAAACAAATTCTCAAATCAAAATCATTTATCGATCAGTTTCATAACGGCTCCTTCAATGGTATTCCGGCTTTTCTCGGGTATACGGAAGGAGTCATTTTTTTCTTTTCTATCAAAATCAAAGACCTCTCAGTCTCACCATCCGGCAGACAAAATTTTTTAACTTCTCTTATTTTTCCGCCAAGAACAGAAAGCGCATTTCCGGAATTATCAATTTCTGTATCGATATTTATCGATTTGTATGCGACAAACATTCCTCCTTTTTTTACAAACGGAAGACAATATTCCGAGAGGGAGGAAAGATTGGCAACCGCACGTGATACACAAAGATCGAACCGCTCCCGATATGTGTCTTTTTTGGCGGCGTCCTCAGCGCGCGCGTGGATTGCGGTGATATTCTCCAGCTTGAGCATCCCTGTCAACTCATTGAGAAAAATGATTCTTTTGTTCAGAGAATCCAGAAGGACGACCCTCAGATGGGGGTATATGATCTTAAGCGGAATTCCCGGAAATCCGGCTCCGGTACCGACATCAATCATGCTATTGCAGGCGTTCATATCATATACCTTCACAATAGAAAGACTGTCCGCGAAATGCTTCAGAACGACGTCCCGATATTCCGTGATCGCAGTCAGATTCATGACTTCATTTTTCTTCACAAGAAAATGATAATAAGCCAGAAACTGCTCAATCTGCATCTCAGACAAGCTGATATCCAGTTTGCTAAACATATCTACTAATATCGATGTATTTACAAGATCATCACTCATATTTTTTCCTCTGCCTTTCCTTTTCCAGATAAACCAGAAGAACCGAGATATCTGCTGGTGAAACTCCGGCGATTCGGGACGCCTGACCGATAGAAGAGGGTTGATAAAGTTTCAGTTTCTGCCGTGCTTCTATGCGCAGACTCGGAACATCATCATAATTGACAAAATCCGGTATTTCTTTTTTTTCAAGCTTTCGAAACTGCTCAACCTGCCGCAGCTGACGCTGCAGATAACCGTCATACTTGATCAGGATATTCACCTGATCCGCCACTTCTTTTGAAAGAACAGGACGCCCCGGATCAATCTCCGCCAAAATTTCATAAGACAGCTCCGGACGACGAATCAGCTCCGCAAAAGTAGCGGAAGATCTCAATCCGATGCTTCCGTGTGCTTCAAGAAAATCCTGAATATTTTTTCCCGCGCCAATATAAGTTTTCTCCAGACGGGAAACTTCCTGTTCGATTTCTCTTTCTTTTCGAAGAAGCTTTTGATAACGACAATCATCGATTAAACCAATTTCATGCCCCTTTTTTGTAAGTCGGATATCCGCATTATCCTGGCGGAGCAGAAGCCGATATTCCGCGCGAGAGGTCATCATACGATACGGTTCAAGATTTTCCTTTGTGACAAGATCATCGATCAATACCCCGATATAGGCTTCTGAGCGATCCAGAATAAACGGTTCTTTTTTCTGTATTTTTCTGGCCGCATTGATCCCGGCGATCAATCCCTGCGCAGCAGCTTCCTCGTATCCGGAACTCCCGTTAAACTGCCCGGCGCTGAACAATCCTGAAATCGTCTTAAATTCCAGAGACAGCTTAAGCTGCCTGGCATCAATGCAATCATATTCGATCGCATAAGCGTTTCGGACGATCTGCGCATTTTCCAGCCCCGGCACAGAACGATACATTCGAACCTGGACGTCCTCCGGAAGAGAGCTGGACATCCCGTCGATGTACATTTCATCTGTATGAATTCCCTCAGGCTCTATAAACACCTGATGCTTCGGCTTATCCGAAAAACGTACTACCTTATCTTCAATCGAAGGACAATATCGCGGTCCGGTTCCTTCGATCACTCCGGAAAAAAGAGGAGAGCGATCCAGATTTTCACGAATGATCTCGTGCGTTTTCTCATTCGTATAAGTCAGCCAGCAGGAAACCTGTTCTTTTTGAATACTTTCAGGATCGGTCGTAAAAGAAAACGGAACAATTGTCTCGTCCCCCTTTTGTTCCTCCATCTTTGAAAAATCAATTGATTTTTTCGCAATACGCGCCGGCGTTCCTGTCTTAAACCGATACATTTTCACACCGTTTTTCACGAGGGAATCTGTCAGATAATCAGCCGCCTGAAGACCGTTCGGTCCCGTGTGCATGCTGACATCTCCGTAAATACAGCGCGCTTTCAGGTAAGTGCCGGTACACAAAATCGCCGCTTTGCAGTGATAGAAAGCACCGGAAAGCGTTTTCACTCCCGTGAGAATCTGTTTATCCACGATCAGCTCTGTGACCTCCATCTGCTTGATCTGCAGATGATCTGTCTGCTCCAGCACACGCCGCATGCTTCTGGAGTAATTGGACTTGTCCGCCTGCGCACGCAGAGAATGCACCGCCGGTCCCTTGGAAATATTCAGCATCTTTGACTGAATGAAAGTCCTGTCGATATTTTTGCCCATCTCGCCGCCGAGTGCGTCCACTTCACGGACAAGGTGCCCTTTGGAACTTCCTCCGATGTTCGGATTGCAGGGCATCAGGGCGATACTGTCGACGCTGACTGTAAACATCAGAGTTTCCATACCAAGGCGCGCGCACGCAAGCGCAGCCTCACATCCGGCATGTCCCGCGCCTACAACCACCACATCAACATATTCTTCAACTCTGTTCATGTTCTATTTCTCCGACTGTTATTTTCCCATACAGAATTTTGCGAAAATTTCATTGACCAGATCCTCACCGACAGATTCTCCGATAATCTCTCCGAGAGAGGCGTAAGCATCCATCAGATCGATTGAAAAAAAATCCTCCGGCATCTGATTTTCTATACTCAGCAAAACCTTTTTCAGGCTGTCCTCCGCCCGGATCAGAGCCTCTTTCTGTCTCGCATTCGTAATATAAATTTCATCGTTAAACGAAACCTCCCCGTCGTAAAACATTTCCTGAATCTGTTTCTCCAGAAGATCCAGTCCTTTCTGTTCCTTTGCTGAAACCGCTAAAACGGGAAAAGCCTTTCCTGTCATTTTCTCTATTGTCTCAACAGTCGTCACCGGCGGAAGATCTGATTTGTTCAAAAGAATAATTGCTTTCTTCTCTGTGAGAAAATTCATAATCTCTCTGTCATTTTCGTCCGGTTCTGTCGAGGAATCGACAACATAGATCACCAGATCCGCCTGTTCGGCTTTTTCCTTCGCCTTCTCTACACCAATTTTTTCCACAAGATCCTCTGTCGCCCTGATCCCGGCTGTATCGACCAGATTCAGAAGAATTCCATCCAGTGAAAAAGCAGCTTCCAGGACATCTCTTGTTGTGCCGGCTACTTCCGTCACAATCGCACGTTCCTCCTGCAAAAGAGCATTCAATACGGATGATTTTCCGGCATTTGGTTTTCCAAGGATCACTGTCTGAATTCCCTCTTTAATGATATGACCGTTATCCGCGGATCTGATAAGCGCCTGAATCTCTCTGAGAATCTGTTCTGTCTCCTGCTCCAGTTTTCCCTCATAACCATCGAGGCTGATATGCTCCGGATCATCCAGAGCGGCTTCAATGAAAGCAAGCTCTTCGAGAAGCTTTCCTCTCTGACATACAATTTTCTCGTGAACAGAACCCTTCAGCTGGCTGAGAGAACTTTTGAGTGCAAACTCATTTTTTGCATTAATTACATCTATTACCGCTTCTGCCTGTGAAAGATCGATCCGACCGTTCAGGAACGCTCTTTTTGTAAATTCTCCCGGTTCAGCCGGCCGCGCACCATGTCTGATCACCGTATCAAGCACACGCCGAAGCGAATAAATTCCCCCGTGACAATTGATCTCCACCACATCTTCTGTCGTATAACTTTTCGGCGCACGCATCAAGGATACAAGAACTTCGTCAATGACTTCCTCACCATCCATTATAAATCCGTAATGAATCGTGTGAGAGGGCTGTAAAGATAACTTTTTTTTGCTGTCTTTTGAACGATAAATCCTGTCAACCACAGAAATTGCCTGTTCCCCGCTGACCCGGATGATCCCGATTCCGGAATTCGTCACCGCAGTCGAAATTGCGGCAATTGTATCGTTTTTCATACTTCGATTCCTTTACATTAACGCGTTTGTAAAAAAATAGCCCGTCTGCTTTCCGAACGAGCTATTTTTTTCTGCATGGATCAATATGGTATTTTTATTTCTTTTTGAGAGTCACAACCACTTTACGGCACGGTTCCTCGCCCTCACTGTGGGTCGTCACATAAGGATCATTCTGCAAAGCAGAGTGGATGATCCGCCGCTCATACGGATTCATCGGTTCAAGGAAAACAGGTCTTTTTGTTTTTCTTACCTTAAGTGCAATGTTCTTTGCCAGGTTTTCCAGTGTTGCCTTGCGTCTGTTGCGATAATCTTCCGTATCAAGCTTCACTCTGACATACGCCGCTTTTCCTTTATTTACAACAAGGCTGGTAAGATACTGAAGAGAATCCAAAGTCTGACCTCTCTTGCCGATCAGAATACCCATATCATTTCCGTTGAGATCGATGCACAGGGTATCTTCTTCGAATTGAGTTTTTACCTCAACTTCCATTTCCATTGTACGGAATACATCATTCAGAAAAGTCTCAGCTCTTCTGCAGACCTCTGCCGGATCTGCGGGAACCCTTGGCTGTCTCGGTTCAGAAACCTCTTTTGGCTCTTCCGTCTGTTCGGAAATTTTCTTAACGGTACCTTCAGAAATTTTTCCGGAAGATTCCCCGAGTGTCTCTTTTACCTCCTGCTTTTTCGTTTCGGCAGGAGATGGAGTATTATCCTTACTTTCCTTTTTTGTTTCTTTTATCTCTTTCTTTTCTGTCTTTTTGGATTCCTTTTTATCCTTTTTTACTTCCTTCTTTACTTCTTTGTAATCCTTATTTCCCTTATTGTCCTTATTCTCTTTCGTTTCTTTCTTTCCGTCACCGAAAACTTCCTTCAGAAGATCTTCGTCGGTAAACTTTCTCTTTGCCTCAATAACTGCCTTTTTTCCTCCGATTCCGAAAAATCCGGTCGTTCCCTTTTCGATAACTGTGTATTCAATATTATCACTGCTTGTCCCGAGCTCTATGGAAGCTTCTATGACAGCATCTTCAACTGTTTTTGCCGTTACTCTGATTGAATCCATTATTTGTTACCTCCTGTATTACTTTTATTACTTTTGTTATTTCTTTCGTTATACTGCTTTACCATCTGAGCCTTTGCCGCAAGGCTTCCGGGCTTGGCAGTTGATGTGCTGTTGTAATAATCCGTCGATTTTTTGATCTTCGCTTCCTTTTCCTCCGCAGAGATTTCCGGCTTCTGCTCGATATTTCTGGTATTGATCTTCGCGGTATTTGTAATTTTCTGAGGCGGAAGTCCCTGCTTTTCACGCTTTTTGTTTGTCTTCTCGAGATTTTTCTTAATCAACTCATCGACGTCGATCTTATCCATCTGCTTGTTGACAAACAGCTGTTGAATACAGCGGACGACAGCGCCGGCAATCCAGTAGATACCCATACCTACCGGAAGAGTGAGACAGAAAACTGCCGACATGATAGGCATCACGGCGTTCATGGTCTTCATGGTACTGTTCATTGTGTCGTTCTGATTCGCCGTCGTTTCCTGTCCGGCCGTCAGAAGTTTGGAGTTCAGCCACTGGGATAAAGCGGAAAAAACAGGAATCAGAGCGGCTCCGATTGCGAGAAGGATCGCGCCGGAAGCGAATGCCGCCGTAATGATCTGAAGGGGAGCATCCGCAATATTCAGACCGAGGAAGCTGTTCATCCGGTCAACCTTTTCCTGTGTTTCAGCCGCTGTAGACGCAATACTCGGAAATTTGTCCATGAGATCCGTCCAATTTGCCGATTTAAACTTGTAGAGTACGTCGATCAGTGTGAGATTTGTCATCTCCTTGAACGTGACGGCATTCGACTTTGCGATCCCCGCCATAAATTCTTCTGCTCCCGGCAGCTTGATCAGCGCTTCCGCAAGAGGCATGAACGCATTCTTGACAGAGTCAACATACGCCGGAATATTCCAGATCACGCGGTACAGCGCGAAAAGGATCGGCATCTGAATGATCAGCTGCAGACAGCTTCCCATCGGATTGACACCGTACTTCGCATAGACAGCCTGCGTCTCCTCATTCATTTTCATCATGGCTGCCTGATCCTGGTTCTTACCTTTATATTTTTTTTGAATTGCCTGCAGTTCGGGATTCATCCTGCTCTGCAGCTTTGAAAATTTCTGCTGTTTGATCGTAAGAGGCATCATAAGCATGTAAATTACGATCGTGAAAAGAATAATACACAGACCGATATACGGCAGTCCGATCTTTTCCTGAACCCAGAAAATGGCATTCATTATATAGCCCAGCAGATTTGCTACCGGCCCGATCAGGAATGCCGTGCTTTTCGTCAATAACATTCGCTAATTTCCTCCTTACGGAACAGGGTCATATCCACCTTTTGAAAAAGGATTGCAGCGCAGGATCCTCCACGCTGCCAGAATACTTCCTTTGCACGCCCCATATTTCTCGATCGCTTCCAGACCATAATTAGAACACGTCGGAAAATAAGGACATTTTGTACTTTTCATCGGTGAGATATATTTCTGATAAAACTTAATCAGACGAATCAGTATTTGTTTCATTTTCCTTTTTCACTTCTTTCCTGTCAGCTTCCCGCAAAACCGCGTGAAGCCTGCCAAGATGAATCAATGCGCTCTCGATTGTAAAGAAATCTCTTTCTTTAGCGCCGGGTCTTGCGACAATCACAATATCAAGACCATCATCGAATTTGTTTTCATTTAAACGGTAGCTCTCCCGGATCAGACGGGTAATCCTGTGTCTTACCACGCTGTTTCCTACTTTTTTGCTGACCGATATGCCGATACGATTCATCCGCGTGTTCTGTCTCAAAATATACATGACCAGATATTTGTTCGCATATGATTTTCCATTTTGATAAACACGCTGAAAATCTCCATATTTTTTTAAGGATTCCGAAAATATCATAAATTTTTCCTTTTCCTTAAATAAATAAGACAAACAGAAAAAAATTGCCGCAAAATAATACCCGACGGATCACAGGGAATCTTCCGGTACCGAACGAGCTATTTTGCAGCAATCCTTATGCGGATAATACTTTTCTTCCCTTAGCTCTTCTGGCAGCTAAAACCTTTCTTCCGCCAGCCGTGCTCATTCTGGATCTGAATCCATGAACTTTGGCTCTTGATCTCTTTTTCGGCTGAAATGTCATCTTCATAAGTCAGGCACCCCCTTTTCTTAACCAAATATAACCAGATTGGTAATTTTTTCGTCATGTATTTTCAGAGAACATCGTCTCAATTATATGCAATAATGCCTTTTAAGTCAAGCAATTCCTTTACTTTTTTGAAAAATGAAAAATTACAAATATTTTAAATCGGTTAACGTAACTTTATCCACAAATTGTTGACAAAATGTGGATAACTTTTAAATCAAAACTTTTCATTGCTAAATCAGTGATTTTAGGTTAATATTAGTGTAGGAAAAAATGGTTTTCTGGAGACTTGGATTATGGAAGAACTAAAAGAAAAATGGGAAGAAATCCTGTATCTTGTGAAAATGGAACACGATATGACAGACGTTTCTTTCAAAACCTGGCTTCTGCCGCTGCAGTTATATGACGTTTCCGATCATACAGTGACGATCCTTGTACCTTCTCAGCAAATGGCGATTGAATATATTGCGAAAAGATATATGTTTCCGCTCAAGGTCGCCATTGCAGAAACTACAGGAAAAGAATACGATGTCGAATTCATTCTTCCGGAACAGGCTGAATCCGAAAATAAACAAAAACCTTCGATCACAAGCCGGTCGGAGAGCACTTTGATTGCCGAAAAGGCAAATCTTAATCCAAGATATACCTTTGATACTTTTGTTGTGGGAAACAACAACAAATTTGCGCATGCCGCGGCTCTTGCCGTCTCAGAATCTCCCGGAAAGATGTACAATCCTCTTTTTATTTACGGGGGAGCAGGACTCGGAAAGACGCACCTGATGCATTCGATCGCTCATTTTATTTTAAGCGAAAATCCTTCCAAAAAAGTTCTCTATGTGACAAGTGAAACCTTTACCAACGAATTAATCGAAGCGATCAGGAACGGCAACAACACAGCAATGACCAAATTTCGCGAAAAATACAGAAACGTAGACGTTCTCCTGATCGATGATATCCAGTTTATTATAGGAAAGGAATCCACACAGGAGGAATTTTTCCACACATTCAATGATCTGCATGGCAATAAGAAACAGATCATCATCTCCTCGGACAAGCCTCCGAAGGACATAGAAACGCTGGAAGCCAGGCTGCGCTCCCGCTTCGAATGGGGTCTGATCGCAGATATCACATCTCCCGATTATGAGACAAGAATGGCAATTCTTCATAAAAAAGAGGAGATCGACGGCTATAATATCGACAATGAGATTATCAAGTATATCGCTACGAATGTGAAGTCAAACATCCGTGAGCTGGAGGGAGCCCTCAACAAGCTGATCGCCCTCAGCAGACTGGAAAATAAGGAGATTACCACTTCACTCGCAGAGGAAGCTCTTCAGGATATTATTTCTCCTGATGAAAAGAGAGAGATCACTCCCTCTCTTATCATTTCCATTGTGGCTGAGCATTTCCATATCACAGAGGATGATATCAAGAGCAACAAAAGAAACAGCGAATTTGTTTACCCGAGACAAATCGCCATGTATCTGTGCAACAATATGACTTCTGCCGGCCTGAAAAAAATAGGCGATGAGATGGGACACCGCGATCACTCTACGGTACTTCACGGATCCAAAAAAATTGCCACAGAAATAAAAAATTCAGAAACAATGCGCAACACGATCGATATACTGAAAAAGAAAATAAATCCCGTATAATTTATAAACATAATTTTTCACTTATCCACGGGATAAAGCTTACATACCTTGTGAATCACATGTGAATACTTTTTTGAAGATAAGAATCATGGCTGATTATTTTTTCTGTTTCATTTTTGAAATGTTTATAATTGGCCATTTATCCTGTCTGCGGCTTCCATTGATTCACATGCTTATCCTTTTTCTGGAGCCCTTTAATAATCGGACTTCAGAGACATTTACACATATCCACAGCCCTTATTAAGATTACTGCTGATTTTTTTTAATATTATATATTCCGAAAGGAGAAAGACCATGAAAATTACCTGCGAAAAAAACAGCCTTCTTAAAAGCATCAACATTGTAGTAAAGGCTGTCTCCACGAAGACGACAATGCCGATCCTGGAATGCATACTGATCGATGCCTCAACAGACGAGATCAAGTTTACCGCCAACGATATGGAACTCGGTATCGAGACAAAAGTAGAAGGAACCGTTCAGGAAAATGGAATCATAGCTCTGGAAGCCCGCCTTTTTTCAGAGATTATCCGTAAGCTTCCGGACAGTGAAGTTACGATAAGTTCAGACAGTAATTTTAACACGTTAATCACCTGTGAGAAAGCAAAGTTTAACATCATGGGAAGAGATGGAGAAGACTTTTCCTGTCTTCCTTATGTAGAAAGAGATTCCTGTGTCAGTATTTCTCAGTTTACACTGAAGGAACTGATCCGTCAGACGATCTTTTCCATCGCGCAGAATGAAAGCAACAAGATGATGACCGGAGAATTGTTTGAGATCGATCAGGATCAACTGCGCGTGATCTCTCTGGACGGTCACAGAATTTCAATCCGCAAAATACAACTGAAAGAATCTTATGGAGAAAAGAAGATCATTGTACCGGGAAAGACGCTGATCGAGATTTCTAAGATTTTGTCCGGCGAGACAGAAGATATAGTAGATATCTATTTCACAGAGAATCATATTGTCTTTGAATTTGATCAGACGGTCGTTGTTTCAAGGTTGATCGAAGGGAATTATTTCCGCGTTGATCAGATGTTGTCCAATGATTACAACACGAAGGTGACGATCAACAAGAAAGAACTTCTGGATTGTATCGACCGCGCGATGCTCATGGTCAAGGAAGGAGACAGGAAGCCGATTATTTTGAATATTGAAGATAATACAATGGAGCTCAAGATTATTTCTCAGATAGGAACTATGGATGAGATCATAGACATTGAGATGAAGGGAGACAATATTAAGATTGCTTTTAATCCGAAATTCCTTATGGACGCCCTCCGTGTGATCGACGAAGAAAAAGTTAATATCTATTATATGAATCCGAAGGCTCCGTGTTTTATCAAGGATGAAGGTGACTCCTATATCTACTTGATTCTTCCGGTTAATTTTATTGACGTAGGTTAATGAATCTTAAATGGAACAGACAGGTAGAAAATGATGTGAGGAGAAGGATGAAAAAGATTGAAGTTAAATTGAGAGATGAATTCATCAAACTCGGCCAGGCTTTAAAAGCAGCCGGTATTGCTGAAAGCGGAGTTGACGCCAAATTTATGATACAGGATGGCAAAGTAAATGTGAACGGAGAGACCGAACTGCGCCGGGGCAGAAAACTATTCGACGGGGATGAAGTTGTCTGCGGAGATGTTCTGATAAAAATTTTAAAATAATTACTTTTTGAATGAAACAATATTAATGAAGATGGTGAATCAATGATTGTCGAATCTATAAAATTAAATCATTTTCGAAATTATGACAATCTGGATCTGGAATTTGATAAAGGTACGAATCTTTTTTACGGAGACAACGCGCAGGGAAAAACAAATATTCTGGAAGCGGTTTATCTGTGCGGGACGACCCGGTCACACAGGGGAAGCAAAGATGGGGAGGTCATTCATTTCGGAGAGGAAGAGTCCCATATCTGTATGAAGATAAAAAAGGGAGAGATTCCATACAGAATTGATATGCACCTGAAAAAAAACAGGGCGAAGGGAATTGCGATTAATAAAGTACCTGTGAGAAAAGCCGGTGAGCTGATCGGCCTCGGCAATTTTGTTTTTTTTTCTCCGGAGGATCTCAACATCATAAAGAACGGACCTTCGGAGCGAAGAAGATTTGTAGACATGGAGCTTTGTCAGCTCGACAAAATATATCTCCATCATCTGTCGAATTACAACAAGGTTCTTACACAGAGAAATAAGCTTCTGAAGGACTACGGTTTTTATCCGGAAGCGGATTCGATGCTGGATGTCTTTGATGAACAGCTTGTCAGTCATGGGATTTTTCTGATCGACCTGAGGAAAAATTTCACAGCTGAGTTGAATCAGATCATCAGAGGAATTCACGAAAATCTTTCAGGAGAAAAAGAGCACCTGACTGTTGAATATGAAAACGATACAGAGAAAGAAGAATTTAAAAGAAAACTGAAAGAGAACAGAGAAAAAGATATCCGGACAAAGATCACAAATTGCGGTCCGCACAGAGACGACCTCTGTTTTAAAATCAATGAGATCGACATAAGAAAGTACGGTTCTCAGGGACAGCAGAGAACGGCCGCTCTTTCTCTGAAACTTTCGGAAATTGAAATAATAAAAAAGAATGTAAAGGATACGCCGGTGCTTATGCTGGACGACGTTCTGTCGGAGCTTGACAGCAGCAGACAGAGATATCTGCTCGACAGTATTCATGATATACAGACATTGATCACCTGTACCGGTATCGATGATTTTGTAAGTTATCATTTTAAGATAGATAAGTTATTTGAGGTTATTGAAGGCAAAGTAAAAGAAAAGGAAATGCTATAGGAGGGTTTCAATGAGCGCAGAATACGGTGCAGATCAAATCCAGATTCTTGAAGGTCTGGAGGCAGTGAGAAAAAGACCCGGTATGTACATTGGAAGTACTTCGGCGAGAGGTCTTCATCATCTTGTCTATGAGATCGTAGATAACGCGATCGATGAAGCACTTGCGGGATATTGCAATTATATCACAGTAGTAATTCATAAAGACAACTCAATTACGGTTACGGATAACGGAAGAGGAATTCCTGTCGGGATCAATCATAAAGCAGGACTTCCTGCTGTCGAGGTCGTTTTTACTGTACTTCACGCCGGAGGAAAATTCGGCGGCGGGGGTTACAAGGTATCCGGCGGCTTGCATGGAGTCGGCGCGTCTGTTGTGAATGCACTTTCCGTATGGCTGGAAGTTGATATTTATCATGAGGGTAAAATTTACCATCAGAGATATGAGCGGGGTAAGGTCGTTGACAAACTGAAAGTGATCGGAGACTGCGATCCGGAGAAAACAGGGACAAAGGTTACCTTCCTTCCGGATGATAAGATTTTTGAAGAGACTGTCTTTGATTATAATACGCTGAAGCAGAGACTGCGTGAGATGGCATTTCTGACAAAGGGCGTCAAGATTGTCCTGACAGACGAGAGGGAAGAAGAGATCATTGAAAAAACCTTTCATTATGAAGGCGGTATCAAAGAATTTGTCACTTACCTGAACAGAGGAAAAACAGCGCTCTATGAGGATATCATTTACTGCGAAGGAGAGCGTGACGGAGTCTATGTGGAAGTTGCGATGCAGCACAACGACGCCTACAATGACGGCTGTTACAGCTTTGTCAATAATATTACGACGCCGGAGGGCGGTACGCATCTGACCGGTTTCCGCAACGCTCTGACAAAGACGTTTAACGATTATGCGAGAGCGAATAAACTGATCAAAGACAGCGACCAGAATCTTTCCGGCGACGATATCCGCGAGGGTCTGACTGCGATCATCAGTATCAAAATCTCGGAGCCGCAGTTTGAAGGACAGACAAAACAGAAGCTCGGTAACAGTGAAGCGAGGGGTGCGGTGGAAAACATCGTCACCGAGCAGCTCACGATCTTTCTCGAGCAGCATCCGCAAGTGGCAAAGGTGATCATCGACAAATCGATCCTTTCGCAGCGCGCGCGTGAAGCGGCGCGGAAGGCGCGCGATCTGACGAGGAGAAAATCCGCGCTGGATGGCATGTCTCTTCCGGGCAAATTAGCGGACTGTTCGGACAAGGATCCGGCGAACTGTGAGATTTATATTGTGGAGGGTGATTCCGCCGGAGGATCCGCAAAGACGGCGCGCAGCCGCGCGACGCAGGCAATCCTGCCGCTGCGCGGAAAGATCCTGAATGTGGAAAAAGCGCGGCTCGACCGCATTTACGGCAACGCGGAGATCAAGGCGATGATCACGGCGTTCGGTACTGGAATCCATGAGGATTTTGATATTACAAAGCTTCGTTACCATAAGATTATCATTATGACGGATGCTGATGTGGACGGCGCTCACATCGCGACTCTCCTGCTCACATTTCTGTATCGTTTTATGCCGGAGCTGATCAAGCAGGGTTATGTGTATCTGGCACAGCCGCCGCTTTACAAACTCGAAAAAAACAAGAAGGTCTGGTACGCCTACAGCGACATACAGCTCAACGATATTCTGGAGGAAGTCGGCCGCGACCAGAATAACAAGATTCAGCGTTATAAGGGTCTCGGTGAGATGGATGCGGAACAGCTCTGGGAGACTACTATGGATCCGGAGAAGCGCATTCTGCGCAAAGTAACAATGGATGAAGCGCAGTCCTCGGAGATTGATCTGACCTTCACAACTCTTATGGGCGATCAAGTTGAACCCCGCCGGGAGTTCATCGAAGAGAACGCACGAAAGGTCAAAAACCTGGATATTTGATTTTTTGTTTGAAACTTTGTTTTCTCAAGAAACGTAGATTTGGCTGTACGACAGCCGGCACATAACAGCAGGAGGACACAATTTTGGAAGACAACATTTTTGACCAGATCAAAGAGGTTGACCTGAAAAGGACAATGGAGGAGAACTACATCGACTACGCGATGAGCGTGATCGCCGCGCGCGCGCTTCCGGACGTCAGGGACGGATTGAAGCCTGTGCAGAGAAGGGTTCTCTATTCTATGATAGAGCTGAACAACGGGCCGGATAAGCCGCACAGGAAATGCGCGCGTATCGTCGGTGATACGATGGGTAAATATCATCCGCACGGGGACAGCTCGATCTATGGAGCGCTGGTCAATCTGGCGCAGGAGTGGTCAACAAGATATCCGCTTGTAGACGGTCATGGAAATTTCGGTTCCGTCGACGGCGACGGCGCGGCGGCCATGCGTTATACGGAGGCGCGCCTGAGCAAAATTTCGATGGAAATGCTGGCTGACATCAATAAGGATACGGTGGACTTCCAGCCGAACTTTGACGAGACAGAGAGGGAGCCTGTCGTGCTTCCGTCCAGATTTCCGAATCTGCTCGTTAACGGAACCTCCGGCATCGCGGTTGGTATGGCGACAAACATACCTCCGCACAATCTCCGCGAGGTGATTTCCGCGGTCGTGAAGATCATCGACAATCGCGTCGAGGAGCAGCGCGACACGACGATAGAGGAGGTCATGGACATCATCAAGGGACCGGATTTTCCGACCGGCGCGCAGATCCTTGGGACAAGGGGAATCGAGGAAGCGTACCGTACCGGAAAGGGCAAGATCCGTGTCCGCGCGATCACGAATATCGAGACGATGCCAAACGGCAAGAGCCGCATCATTGTGACGGAGCTCCCGTTCATGGTCAACAAGGCCCGTCTGATTGAGAAGATGGCGGAGCTTGTCCGCGATAAGAGAATCGACGGCATCACGGCGATCACCGACGAGTCGAGCCGCGAGGGCATGAGAATCAATATAGAGCTGAGAAGGGACGTCAACGCGAATGTGATCCTGAATCAGCTTTTCAAGCACACACAGCTGCAGGATACGTTCGGCGTGAATATGCTGGCGCTTGTGAAGAACCAGCCGAAGGTGCTCAATCTTCTGCAGATGCTGACTTACTACCTGAAACATCAGGAGGACGTCGTCACCAGAAGGACGAAGTACGAGCTGAACAAAGCGGAAGAGCGGGCACATATCCTGCAGGGATTGCTGATCGCGCTCGACAATATCGACGAGGTGATCAGGATCGTCCGCGGTTCCCAGACGGCGCAGATCGCGAAGGATGGACTGATGGAGCGCTTCGGACTTTCCGACGCGCAGGCTCAGGCGATCGTGGACATGCGTCTGCGCGCGCTGACCGGTCTGGAGCGGGAGAAGATTGAAAATGAGTATCAGGAGCTGATGGAGAAGATTAAGGAGTACAAGGCAATTCTCGCAGACGAGAATCTTCTGCTCGGAGTTATCAGAAAAGAGATTCTTGTAATCTCGGAGAAATACGGAGACGACCGGAGAACAAAGATCGGTTTTGACATGTTTGACATTTCGACTGAAGATCTGATTCCGGATGAAAACGCTGTGATCACGATGACGAAGCTCGGCTATATCAAGCGCATGACGCCTGACAATTTCAAGAGCCAGAACCGCGGCGGCAAGGGTATCAAGGGCATGCAGACGATTGAGAACGATTACATAGATGAGCTCCTGATGACGACGACGCACGATTATCTGATGTTCTTCACGAACAAGGGA
Organism: uncultured Lachnospiraceae bacterium; assembly: GCA_947624055.1. Lineage (GTDB taxonomy): Bacteria > Bacillota > Clostridia > Lachnospirales > Lachnospiraceae > Choladousia. Next base: position 6,009 of record CANQIW010000009.1, on the reverse strand, counting down.
CGCGTCTACCGGATCAAGGTTTATGAGATTCCGGAGGCCGGAAGGACCGCGCGCGGCACGGCGATCGTCAATCTGCTGCAGCTCGCGCCGGAGGAAAAGATCACTGCGCTGATCCCGATCCGGAATTATGATGAAAGTCATTTCCTGTTTATGGCGACGAGAAAAGGTCTTGTGAAAAAAACGCCGATCACGGATTTCGCGCATGTGAGAAAAACTGGACTGACTGCCATTACTCTCCGCGAGGATGACGAATTAATCGAAGTCAAATATACAGATAATAATAAGGACATTTTCCTTGTGACAAAGTACGGACAGTGCATTCGTTTCCACGAAACGGATGTGAGGAAGACCGGACGTTCCTCGATGGGCGTTATCGGTATGAACCTGTCCGACGGCGACGAGATTGTCGGAATGCAGCTCGACGTGCAGGGCGAGTATCTGCTGATCGTGTCGGAGAACGGCATGGGCAAGCTGACTTCGATCAATGAATTTACCGCGCAGTACCGCGGCGGCAAAGGCGTCAAGTGTTACAAGATCGTGGAAAAGACAGGCAATGTCGTCGGAGTCAAGGCGGTCAACAGCGATAACGAAGTTATGTTGATCAACACAGAGGGCATCATCATCCAGATGCCGTGTGAGGATATTTCTGTGCTCGGTCGTGTGACAAGCGGCGTGAAGCTGATGAACCTGAGCGGGGATGCGAAGGTAGCGAGCGTCGCGAAGGTGCGCGAATCTTCTGTGAAGATAGAAGAAGAGGAAGAGAAAGAGGAAGACTAAAGAAATATGAGGGTACGAAGGCTGATCGCCGTATGGACGGCAAAGATCGTCAGTACCGTATGCAGACTTTCCGGCAGGCAGGGCGTCACGCTTGCCGGAAGGATTGCGCTTAAGATAGATCCGCGGATCCTCGCGGATCTGTCGTCCATGGTGCGGGAAAAGATCTTTGTGGTCTGCGGGACAAACGGAAAGACAACTACAAACAATCTCCTGTGTTCCGCGATCGAGTCGGAGGGAAAAAAACTGGTGTGCAACCATACCGGTTCGAATATGCTCTCCGGCGTGACGGCGGCCTTTGTGCTGGCGGCCGGGGACAACGGAAAACTGGATGCGGACTATGCCTGCATTGAGATCGACGAAGCTTCCACGCTGCGCATTTTTCCGCATTTCAAGCCGGATTATATGGTGCTGACGAATCTGTTCCGGGATCAGCTCGACCGTTACGGCGAGATCGATATCACGATGGACATTCTGGACCGCGCGATGAAGATGGCGCCGGAAATGACCGTGATCGTGAACGGAGACGACGCGCTCTCGGCGTATCTGGCGATGAAGAGCGGAAATCCGTATAAAACTTATGGAATATCGGAGCAGGTATTCAAAGAGCAAAGCTCAGAACAGAACGGACACGAGATCCGTGAAGGGCGTTTCTGCAAAAACTGCGGCGCAAGGCTGGAATATGAGTTTTATCATTACAGCCAGATCGGAACGTACCATTGTCCGAACTGTGAATTTGCGCGCCCGAAAATCGATTTCGACGCCTCGCACATCGATATGTCAAACGGTTTGAAATTCGAGGTGGAAGGACGGCAGATGGAGGCGGATTATCGGGGCTTTTACAATATCTACAACATTCTCGCGGCCTACAGCGCGGCGAGGACGGCAGGTCTGGCGCTTGCGGACTTTGACGATGTCCTGAAAAAATTCAATCCGCAGAATGGCCGTATGGAACAGTTTGTGATCGACGGGACGCAGGTCGTTTTGAATCTCGCAAAGAATCCAGCCGGCTTCAACCAGAATATCTCCGCGGTTATGGAAGACGAAAAGCCGAAGGATATCATCATTGTCATCAACGACAACGCGCAGGACGGGACGGACATCTCCTGGCTGTGGGACGTCGATTTCGACCGCTTTGCGCAGGAGAGCATCCGCTCGATCACGGTCAGCGGAATCCGCTGTCAGGATATGCGGCTGCGCATGAAGTATGTGGATATTCCGTCCGAACTGATCGCCGATGTGAGGAGCGCGATCGAGGCGCGGATCAAAGACGGCTGCGGAAATCTGTACGTGCTTGTGAACTATACGGCGCTGTTCTCGACACGGAACATACTGGTGGGAATGCAGAGATGAATTTACAGGGCATGTTTCTGTCAAAGTAAAAAAGATGGAAAGCCGGAGGAAGATATGAAGATCACGATAGGACATCTATATCCGGATCTGCTGAACCTGTACGGCGACCGGGGAAATATCCAGTGTATGAGGAAGCGCTGCGAGTGGCGCGGGATCGAGGCGGAGGTTCGGGAATATCAGCTCACGGATTCGATCGATTTTTCCAATCTGGATATTGTGCTGTTGGGCGGCGGTTCTGATCGCGAGCAGATGCTCGTCTGCGAAAAACTGAAGACGATACAAAAGGACTTCCGGGATTACGTGGAAGCGGGCGGCGTCGTGATCGCGGTCTGCGGCGGTTATCAGCTGCTCGGACACTATTACGACACGGACGACGGCCGGATCGAAGGACTTTCACTCGTGGATCTGTACACGGAGCAGGGCAGTCCGCGTCTGATCTCGAATATTGTGATCGAAAATGAGTTGTTTGAGCAGCCGATCGTCGGTTTTGAAAATCACGGCGGAAGGACGTACATCGGAGACAACCGGCCGCTCGGAAAAGTAAAATTCGGCTACGGGAACAATGGGAAAGACGGAGCGGAAGGAATCCTTTACAAAAATGTCGTCGGGACGTATCTGCACGGGCCGCTCCTGCCGAAGAATCCGGGGGTCTGTGATTATCTGATCAGAAACGCGTTGGAGCGAAAGTACGGAAAATCGGAGCTTGCGCCGCTTGACGACAGCCAGGAACTGGAGGCGAACCAGTACATTGTGGGGCGATTCTGCTAAAATGAGAAAACAGGATCAACAGTGCTTTTGAAAATATTTTTGCGGCAATTTATATTTTTGCTTGACAAACAGTATACGGAGTTGTAGCTTATAAGTTGTACAAGTTAATAATTGCTTTTCTCTTATTCAGAGTGGTGGAGATACATAGGATCTGTGAAGCCACGGCAACCCCGGAGACGGAAGGTGCCAACCTGAGCGAGTGAACTCGAACAATAAGGGGATTTGATGATATCGATTGAGTCCGCCTTTTTGGCGGATTTTTCTTTTTCATTTCCTTGAAAGCGAGAGGAAAAGCAGCCACCTAAGGAAAGGAAGGTACAGATGGACAAACTATTATTTACTTCAGAATCTGTAACAGAAGGACATCCGGATAAGATGTGCGACCAGATCTCGGACGCGATCCTCGACGCTCTGCTCGAGCAGGATCCGATGAGCCGCGTGGCCTGTGAGACGGCCACAACGACGGGACTGGTGCTCGTGATGGGAGAGATCACGACGAACGCGTACGTCGACATTCAGAAGATCGTGCGCGACACGGTGCGCGAGATTGGTTACACGCGGGGAAAGTATGGCTTTGACGCGGACACCTGCGGCGTGATCACGGCGATCGACGAGCAGTCGGCGGACATCGCGATGGGTGTGGACAAGGCGCTCGAAGCGAAGGAGAATACGATGACGGACGACGAGATCGAGGCGATCGGCGCGGGCGACCAGGGCATGATGTTCGGCTACGCGACCGACGAGACGCCGGAATATATGCCGTATCCGATCTCTCTGGCACACAAGCTGGCGCGCCGCCTGACGGAGGTTCGCAAGAACGGCACGCTTCCGTATCTGCGCCCGGACGGAAAGACGCAGGTGACGGTGGAATACGATGAGAACGGCAGACCGTCCCGTCTGGACGCCGTAGTGCTCTCCACACAGCACGATCCGGAGGCAACGCAGGAACAGATCCATGCGGATATTAAGAAACATGTTTTTGATGTGGTCCTGCCTCAGAATATGGTCGACGCTGAGACAAAATTCTTTGTCAATCCGACGGGGCGTTTTGTGATCGGCGGACCGCACGGCGACAGTGGGCTGACCGGGCGCAAGATCATTGTGGACACCTACGGCGGCTATGCGAGACACGGCGGCGGCGCATTCTCCGGCAAGGACTGTACGAAGGTGGATCGCTCCGCGGCATACGCGGCGCGCTATGTTGCGAAGAATCTCGTCGCGGCCGGATTCGCGTCGAAGTGCGAGATCCAGTTGTCCTACGCGATCGGCGTCGCGAGGCCGACCTCGATCATGGTAGATACGTTCGGTACAGGGAAGCTCTCCGATGAGAAGATCACGGAGATTGTGCGCGGGAATTTCGATCTGCGCCCGGCCGGGATCATAAGGATGCTGGATCTGCGCCGGCCGATCTATAAGCAAACCGCGGCGTACGGTCATTTCGGAAGGGATGATCTGGATCTGCCGTGGGAGAGACTGGACAAGATTGATACATTGAAAAAATATCTGTAAAGAGAGGACGATCAGGCCGCGCCGCGCATGCACTTTATGACAGGAGAAGAGGAGGGAGCGGAACAGTGCTTAAAATATCTATCTGTGACGATGAAGCCGGAGAGAGGAAAAAGATTGCGGATAACCTCCGGGTTTACGCAGCGGCACATTGTGAGCAAGGGATCGAATTTGACGAATATTCGTCTGCGTTTGAGATGCTGGAAGCATTTGACAAATCAGGCGGTTCCGATATTGCGCTTCTGGATATCTGCATGCCCGGTATGCTTGGAACAGAACTGGCACGGGATATTCTCCGCTTCAGTGAAAATACGGACATTGTCTTTCTGACGACCAGCCCGGATTATGCGGTTGACGCCTTTTCCATACATGCCGCGGACTATATCTGCAAGCCCTACACGCAGAAGCAGTTTGACGCGGCCCTGGAACGGGTCATTGCAAGGCGTGAGCAGAGGACATGGATTCTTCTTCGCTGCGACGGGAAACTGCACCGCATCGCCCTGGAAGATATTTTGTACATAGAAACCAGGGACAAACGACGCGAGTTTTCCCTTGCCTCCGGGAAAAAGCTTTCTGTGTGGCTTTTGCCAACACAGATTCAGGAATATATTATGGATCAAAAAAGCATGGCAGTGTGCGGAAGTTCTTATGTTGTCAATCTGAATCATGTACGCTGCTTTTCCGGTACGGATCTGATTATGGATGATGAGACCCTCATTCCTGTTCCGCGGCGGTGCCGCTCTGAGCTGAAGCAGGCGTATTTTGATTTTTACTTAAAGGAGGCAGTAAACGGATGCCGGTGATTCAAATAATCACAATCACTTTTTTTGTCAGCTTGTTGTTTTTTGCAACGCATCTGACGGCAGGACTTTTGCTGCAGGAGAGAAAATACCCGGTAAGAAGGACGGCGCTGCTGTGGGGGTCGGCGGGTATATTCCTTTTTCTGGAGGCGTGCTTCAGCTTTCTTTTTCTGTCAAAGCCATGGAGAATGCCGGTTGCTTTGGTTTTTTCGTATCTATACTTTTGGGGAATCTTTATCTATGCGTCGGCAGACGGATTTTGGAAGAAATGCTATCTCTGGATCACATACGGCTGCGTTTTCTGCGTTTCACTGTCCATTTCATTTTATGGATGTTATTTGCTTGTGCCGGACGGTTCGGATACTTTTGTGTATCTTATACGGGGTGTGCTCTATGGCGTGATCTGTCTTGCGCTCTTCTTTGCATATCACAGATATGGCAGACCGGTCATCCGCGAAGTCAGCGGATTTCGCGCAAAAAACTGGATATCGCTGAGTTTCGTCTCCATAATCTATTTTTTTACCTTCGTGATACTTTTGTCAATAATCAGTGCGGATAACGGGATCAATCCGGACACCCTGCTTCTTTTCTCTCTGCTTGTATGCTCTTTTGCCCTGGCGAACATCCTGATCATCAGCAACATCTATCAGATGCGAAAGGAAGCAAGGGACGAACTGGTAAAGCAGAACGTTGGGTACCTGATGTCTTATGTGGAAAACGCGAGAAAAACTGAGCAGGAGAACCGGCGGATCCGTCACGATCTGCGGCATCACGACGAGCGGATCGCGGCTATGGCGCAGGAGGGCGA
>CANQIW010000008.1 GCA_947624055.1 uncultured Lachnospiraceae bacterium | reverse complement strand
CCCTGCGGAAACACATACGCCGCGTCCCGCTGCGCTGCCTGACCCAGGCAGGCAATCGCCTTGATACAGTATATTTCAGGATCCGCCGCCGCATTCTGCCTTTTATCCGGCAACCCCGCGCGGCTCGCCTTTCCCATCCAAATGCTCCGGCATATCGCCGCCGATCGTATCAGGAGTCCCGGCAGGCGGCGTATGCTTCACCCTTGTCTGGGCAGTTGATCCGCCGCGCCTGCTTCCTCCCGGTTCGAACGGTCGATCCGCCGCGAGATCAGATATCTCGGGCGCCCCTTGACCTCCTCGTAGATTTTCGCGATATAATATCCGATGATCCCAAGACTGATCATGATGACGCTTCCGATGATCAGAAGAAGCAGAATAACCGTGGTAAAGCCCTCGACCGCGCGACCGCTGAAATACTTCACAAGCGACTGCAGGCCGATCACCACCGCAAGCAAAAGCACAAAAAAACCGGCTACCGTGACACACTGCATGGGAACCGTCGAAAACGAGACAATGTTTTTGACCGCGTACTGGACCAGCGACCATGTAGACCAGCTGGACTCTCCCTCCGTGCGCTCCCGCACATCAAATTCCACTGAGGCGGTCCGAAATCCAATCCAGGAAGACAGCGCCCGAAAAAACGTATTCCTCTCCGGCATCGCAAGAAGCGCATCGACCGCCCGCCGGTCGAGCAGCTTGAAATCGGAAGCGCGAGACATATCGACCTTCGCCGCTTTTGAGATGATCCGGTAAAACAGTCCGGCGCTCGCGCGATGCATGATACTTTCCTTCCCCCTGCTGCGCTTCACGCCCTCGATGACCTCATACCCCTGCTCCCAGAGCCGGTACATCTCCACAAGCGTCTCCGGCGGATGCTGCAGATCGCAATCCATCACGGCACAGCAGTCACCCGAAGCGCCCGCAAGACCGGCCAGCATCGCCGCTTCCTTGCCGAAATTCCGCGAGAAACACAGCGCCGTTACATGCGGATCATGCCTGGCCGTCTTCTCGATCTCCTCCCAGGTTCCGTCCTTTGAACCGTCGTTCACAAAGACGAGCTCATAGTTGATCCCCGCCCCCGCGAGCACCCGGCCGACCTCAGCCGCCGCCTTCGCTACCATTCTTTCTTCGTTGTAGGCCGGCAATACCACCGAAAGCATTTTCTTTTCCTCCTCAGACGTCAGCGCCCGAAACGCAGGTCCGCCTCATGCTCGCGAGCAGCCTGCAGAACATCTCCCTCAGATCCGTCTCCGGCTTCCAGCCGAGCGCGCGCAGCTTCTCCGCGTTCACCAGCATCCGCGAAGTCGGCGCGTAGCCGAATTTCCCTGCGTCCTCAGGAATGTCGAACACCAGCCTGGATCCGCTCTCCGGATAATCCGCGATCAGCATCTCCGCCATCTCGCGAATCGTCGAAAACGTCTCCTCATTCGAAATATTATAAGCCTCGCCCGGCGTCCCGTCGAGCAGTACCTTCAGGATCCCGCGCACCGCGTCAGAGGTATAGCAATAGCAATGCGCTTTGCTTCCGTCCGTGTGCAGCACAATGTCCTGGCCTGTCAGAATACTGCGCGCGAACTGCGCGAACACGCGATTTTCGCTCTCCGGGATCCCCGCGCCGAACGTCTGCGCCGGCCGGGCGATCTTCACCGGAATCCGATACTCGTGCGCGTACGCTCCGCAGAGCCCCTCCGCCATACGCTTACTCTCCGAATAGCTGCTGCGCGGCTGAAGCGGATCGATGTACCCGTAATCCGGCTCGCGGACATTGTAATGCTCCGCGTCTACAATACCATACGCCTCCATCGAGGAGAGATATACCATACCCCGCACTTGTTTTTCCCGCGCGAGCTCCAGCAGGTTCTCCGTTCCCTTCAGCGCCGTCAGGATCGTCTCCACCGGATGGTCCACAAAATCCTTCGACGTCGTCACACTGGCTCCGTGAACGATATAATCCACTTTGCCCGCCCATTCGATCGGCGCGAGAATATCACAGACAAAGATCTCCAGTCCCGCGTCCAGAAAAGAGGCGAACAGCTTCTCCGCCTTCACGCGGTTTCTCACCGCGGCAAGCACATGGATATCCAGCCCGCGGCTCTCCCCCGCGCAGACCAGAGCCCGCGCCAGAATGCTTCCGATCAGTCCGGTCGCCCCGGTCACAAGCACTGTGCCCCCTCTCAGTTTTTCCCAGTCGATTTCATCTGAGGCAGCGATCCTCTCAAGATCCTGCTGCAGAACCGCGTCCTCACACCACACTCTGTCACCCATAGCTTCATCCCTGCTCCCGATATCGATTCATCTTTGCCGCCAGACGATCCGTCAGGCCAAAGCCGAACGCCTGCTCATTCTCCTTGTACTGGATCAGCGCGCGGAACATGTAAACATCCTCCGGCGTCGTCACCTTGATGTTCCCGCGGTTTCCCAGCACGATACGCGGCTGTTTTCCAAGCTCGCGATAGATCGTACAGGCGTCCACCATGTTCACATAACCCGGGTTGACCTCCCGGATCGACCGATGCGCCGCCAGAATATCCTTCAGATAAAAGCTCTGCGGCGCCTGCGCGGCGTAACTGTCCCTCCGCAGCGGAAGCTCGTCCACCTGTTCCCCATCCCGGCTTACCAGAATCGTCTCGTAGCACGGCGTGGACGTGATCGCGCTCCCGTATTTCCGTACGCTGTCGATATTGTCGCTGATCACGCCGTAACCGACAAAGGGCCGCACGCCGTCGTGGATCAAAACGATCGAATCGTCCGGGTTCTCCTGCTCCGCCTTCTCGAGCGCGTTGTAGATCGAATCCTGCGCCGTTTCCCCGCCGGGCACGATCGCCGCAATCTTGTCAATGCGGTAGTCCAGCGCCAGCTGCCGCGCATACCGGATATAATCCCTGCTCATCGCCAGATAGATTTTGTCGATCTCCTCATGTTCCTGAAACAGCTGCAGCGTATGGATCAGAATCGGCTTACCGTTGATCTCCAGAAACTGCTTCGGCACGCCAGCGCCCATGCGCACGCCGCTTCCCCCCGCAAAAATAATCGCAATGTTCATAAGTCCTCCACTGTCTGTGTGCTCTGTCCGCATCACTCCGCCAGTCCGACCAGCTTCAGAATGCGCTCCGTCGCATGCCCGTCACAGGCTCCGACGTATTTTTCACGAAAACGGTCAATCTCCTCCGCGGCCCCGGAATCTGACTTTTCCGACGCAGGCCGCCCGCAGTTCCTGACCGCCTGTTCCAGTTCTTCTTCTGTCCGCGTGACCGGATACGGCGTCTCACGATAGTTGATATAAAATCCCCGCTCCGCCTCGTACTGCTCCAGATCCGGCGCGAACAGGACGATTGGCTTCCGGTAGAGCAGATAGTCAAACATGATCGAAGAGTAATCGGTGATCAGCAGATCGGCCACCGGCAAAAGCTCTTCCGTCGGTATCGGGCAGTCGGACACCATCCCATGTCCGTCAACGTGCGGATGCGCCTTGATCACAAAATGCCAGGTCTGTGAGAGCGCCGCAGCAGCCCGTCGAACCTCCTCCAGACCCTCCAGCCGCGGCTTCGCCGCATTCCCGCGAAACGTCGGCGCCCACAGAGCAATCTTTTTCCCCTTTGCCTGCGGATACCGCCCAAAAAACGTTTCCCGGCATCTGCGGTTCCATTCTTCGTCAAAATAATAATCCGTCCTGCTGATCCCGGTCGCGAAGATCCGCTCCTGCGGCATCCTCAGCGCCCGCGCGTGCACCGGCACGCAGACCGGCGCGCTCAGCGTCAGATACGAATAATTGCCAAACATATTGCCGCGGTAGCCCTTCGGGATATCGTCCCCGGCGTCATGCGCGATCTTTTTCATGAGACCGCAGGAATGCCAGAGCTGCACCACCTTCGTCTCCGGGCGCTTTCGGCAGGACGCGACCGGAAGATAATAATCGCAGACAAACACGTATTCCGCTGTCGCATACTCCTTCATGAAGCAAAGGAGATAGCGCAGCAGCCTGCCGTACGGCATCCTCTCAAAGTCCCGGACATACGTTGTGATCCAAAGCCCTCCGGCTCCCTGCCCGGCTCTCCTCTCCGGTTCTTCGTTTCTCTGCCCGGACGTCTTCTTTTCTGCCGACCCGTCGTTTCCCTGCCCGGATCTCTGCTCTGTCTCCCCGCCTGTCAGCACTTCATAGACACGGCGCATGGAAAACGGAAGCTCATCGTGATGGGCGTCCGCAAAGATAACGCTGCCCTTCGTGACCGGCCTTCTCGCGTACCACGCATAGAAAACCGGCAGAAGTATGTTCTGAAGAAACATTTTTATCAGCTGTTTTATCCGAAACATACAAATTCCTTTACTGTACCCAGATGTGAAGCTCCTTCGCCGCGTCGGCGATCGCGGCCTCGATCACCTTGTCCATGTCGTAATACCGGTAAGAGCCCAGGCGCCCGCCGAACAGGACCTTCTTCTCCTGCTCCGCCAACGTCCGGTACTTCTCATAGAGCGCGTTATTCTTCTCATCGTTCACCGGATAGTACGGATCGATGCCCGGTTTCCATTCCATCGAATACTCCCTGGAAATGATCGAGAAATCCTTCGGGTTCTCCTGCTCCTCCTCCGGCTCAAAATGCTTGTGCTCGATGACTCTCGTGTACGGCACCTCCCGGTCCGTATAGTTGATCACCGCGTTCCCCTGATAGTTCGCTTCCTCCACGCGCTCCGTTTCAAAACGCACCGTGCGGTATTCCAGATGTCCATAGCAGAAATCAAAGTATTCGTCGATCATGCCTGTGTAGACAACCTTCTTAAACATGTCAGGGTGCTCTTTGCGGTATTCAAAGAAATCCGTCTCCAGCATCACGTCAATGTTGTTCAGCAGCTTTTCCATCATCTTCGTATAGCCGCCGCGCGGGATCCCCTGGTACAGATCGTTGAAATAATTGTTGTTGTACGTAAAGCGCAGCGGAAGCCTCCGGATGATAAACGCCGGAAGATCCCTGCAGTCTCTTCCCCACTGCTTTTCCGTATAACCCTTGACCAGCTTCTCATAGACGTCCCGCCCCACCAGAGACAGCGCCTGCTCTTCAAGGTTTTTCGGCTCAGTAATATGCAGGTCCGCGATCTGCTCCGCGATCTGCTCCTGCACCTCCTTCGGCTTCTTCAGCCCCCAGAGTTTCGAGAACGTGTTCATATTAAACGGCATGTTGTAGAGCTCGTCCTTGTAGACCGCCATCGGCGAATTGATGTAATTGTTGAATTCCGCGTAGCGGTTGACATATTTCCAGATCTTCTTGTTGCTCGTGTGGAAAATGTGCGCCCCATACTTGTGAACCTGAATGCCGTCCACATCCTCCGTGTAGATATTGCCCCCGATATGGCTGCGCTTGTCGATCACCAGGCAGCGCTTGCCGCGCTTTGTGAGCTCCCTGGCAAACACCGCGCCGTACAGGCCTGCGCCGACGATCAGGTAATCGTATTTCCGTCCTTCTTTCCTGAGAAGCTCGCGCTTCTCCGCCTGTCTTTTCCGAAGCTGCGCCTCCTGCTCTTCGGCATACGCGTCGCACACGTCCGTAGCCGGTCCGACCATGCGGATCTTTCCCTCGTCCAGCCAGACCGCGTACTGGCAGAGATTCCTCACCGACTCAATGTTGTGTGAAACATAGAGGAGCGTCGTCCCGCCGGAGAGCATCCGCTGCATGCGCTCATTACATCTGCGGCGGAAACGCATATCTCCCACCTCGAGAACCTCATCCACCACCAGAATATCCGGATTCACAACCGTCGCGACGGCAAAGCCGAGCCTGGCCTTCATACCGGACGAGAAATTCTTGACCGGAGAGTCCAGAAACTGCCCGAGATTGGAAAACTCCACGATCTCGTCAAAATGCTTCTCCATAAATTCTCTGGAATGCCCGAGCACCATACCGTTGAGGTAAATATTCTCGCGCGCGGTCAGCTCCGGATCGATCCCGGCTCCAAGCTCGATCAGAGGCGCGATCCGCCCGTTTACCTTAACCGTGCCCTCATACGGCTGCAGGATCCCACTGATCGTCTTTAAGAGCGTGGATTTTCCGGAACCGTTGACCCCGACGAAGCCCCACGACTCTCCCTTTTTGATCTTGAGATTGATATCCTGAAGCGCTATGAATTCCTGAAACATCAGCTCATGCTTTATGAGCTTGATCGCGTATTCCTTGAGATTGTCCACTTTCTCATTCGCAAGGTTAAAACGGATTTTTACATTTTCGACTTCAATTGCGTATTTAGCCATTCCTTCCTCCAGATACGTTGCCGTGTGATCAAATATACAGTATAAATTTGTCCTTTGATTTCTGGAAAGCCCACACTCCTATCACCAGCATAAGGAAGGCAATGATCCAGCCGCCAAAGAAGATTCGCGGTCCCGGAATATTTCCATAGTAAATAATGTCACGGGACTGCGCGACATAATAATACATCGGGTTGATCGTCTTGACCGCGATCTGATACCAGCGCGGGAAGCGGTCGTCCAGCTGATAGATGATCGGAGTGAAATACATCCATGCCGTCAGCATTACGCTGTAGATGTACTGAATATCCCGGAAAAACACATTGAGCTGCGCCAGCAGGAATCCCAGTCCGCAGCAGAAGATATAGAGCTGCACAATAATGAGCGGCAGCAGCAGGATCGTCGGGTGAAACGGCGCCCGCGTCACGAGCATTACGATCACCAGCGCGCCGAGAGACAGCACCATGTCCACCGTACAGCTTGTCACCTTCGCAAGCGTAAAAATATATTTAGGGACATAGACCTTCCGCAGCAGCGCCGCGTTGCCGACCACGGACTTCATCGCGTTGTTGGTGCTGTTCTTCATGAAATCATACAGCATACGCCCGCTCAGCAGATAAACAGGATAATTCACGATCTTTTTTCCGAGAAGATGTGTGAACACGATCGTGAGCACGATCATCGTCAGCAGCGGATCCAGCACACTCCACACATAGCCCAGGAAGCTTCGCCTGTATTTGAGCTTCAGATCGCGTGAAACCAGCTCCTTGAGCAGATCAAGATATTTAAGCAATGTTTTGATTCGGTATCTGAGTAAGTCCATTTCCTTCCTCCGGTTCTCCTTATGCCATGCTTGTCATTTTACCATATTCCCTCCGCGCATTCAATAAAATATGGTTTTTTTATGGAAAATATCCTGATTTCATGATAAGATGTTCGCAAAAACAGGGAGCCGGCAGGATACGCGCGTCCCATGTCAGAAAGGGAAGATCACGATGAAAAAGGCACGCCTGCACTACCTCGACGCGGCCAGAGGATTTGCGATCCTGCTGGTCGTCCTCGGCCACATATGGGAAACCGATCAGCCCCTTCCGGTACTGATCTATTCCTTTCACGTACCGCTGTTTTTTATGATCAGCGGAATTCTGTCCGCCTACACCGGACAGGAGCGCCGAAGCGCGGGACAGCTGATCCGCTCCAGGCTGCGCAGCCTGCTCGTGCCCTATGTGTTTTTTGAGGCCGTCTTTATACTTATTTTCGGGATCCGGAACCGCTTTGATTTCAGCTCTCAGCATGCTCATCTCTACGACTGCCTGCTGCTGTCCCCGCTCAACGTGCCCATGTGGTTTCTCCCGACGCTTTTCTTCGCGGAGCTTTTTCTCATTCTTCTGATCCGGGCGCTCAGGCACAGGGGTCTCGCCGCCGCGCTCTGCCTGATCCTGTATCTGCTTCCTTTCGTGCCCGGAGCCGGACGGATTCTGCCCGACGCCGTGCTGCGCTGTTTCTCTTCCATCGGCTTCCTCGCCGCCGGATATTTCGGCGCGGATCTGTTTCTCACCCAGGATCCGCCCCTGTACCTTCTGCTCCCCGCCGCGGCGGCAAGCGGTCTGCTCGCCCTGAAAAACGGAAAAGCAGGCATCTACAAGCTGAGCTTTCACAATCCTGCGTTCTTCACAGTCTGCGCCCTCACAAGCTCCTTCTGCGTAATTTTCCTGCTGAAGAAACTGACAGACCGCTGGCATCCGGGGCAGGCAGCTCTCTCAGGCCGCGCTTCGTCTCCTGTTGTTTCTTCCTCCCCTGCAAGCACCGGAGGGCAGATCCTCTGCGCGCTGCTTGTGCGTGCCGGACAGAACAGCCTGACGATCCTCGGCCTGCACATCATCGTGCTGCGCATCCTGCAGGAGATCCTTGGGCTGCGCACCGACTCCGTTCCCGGCGGCCTTCTCGCTCTCGCCGGAATTCTCATCCTGCTCACCCCTGTATGCGCTGTCCTGAACCGCTTCTTTCCTTTTCTGGTCGGAAAGAAGCGTTGCTGAAAAAATGCTTCCCTCACAGCCATTTGCCGGAGCTGTCGGGCGCGCCCAAACAAAAAAGATCCGGGCAGCCTGCCCGGATCCCTGAAATCCCTGGATCGTTCTATCCCTGAATTGATTTATCTTTGTCTGTACCGAATGTAATCCATGATCAGCTCCACGGAGCCGTCGATCCCAAGCGAACTGCTCTCCACGCAGAGATTGTAGCTCGACGCCGCGCCCCACTTCTTCTCTGACTGGAAATTGTAGTAGCTCGCACGCTTCTTGTCGGTCTTCACCAGCATATCTTTCGCCTTCGCCTCCGAGACCTTGTACTCCTCCGCCACACGCGCGGCGCGGAAATCGGTGCTCGCGTGGACAAAGACGCTGACCAGCTCCGGGCAGTCCCGAAGCGTATAGTCCGCGCAGCGTCCCACGATCACGCAGGAATCTTCCGAAAGCTTGCGGATCGCGTCGTAGGTCGCCTGATAGATCTGCTGGTCGATCGTCGGGCCGGAATACATCACAGACGGATAAATATCCATCACGATGGAATACAGAAGGCTGTTTGTCGGCTTCTCATCGTAGCTCTCGAGTACCTTTTCGCAGAGGCCGCTCTCCTTCGCGACCAGCTTGAGCAGCTCCTTGTCGTAGAACTTTACCCCTAGCTTCTTCGCAATCTTTTCTCCTATCTCGTGCCCTCCGCTGCCAAACTGGCGTCCTATTGTAAGAATGATTTTTTCTGACATACTGCTCCCTCCTGTCTCCTGTAAATTTGTACTGCCTGCCTGCTGCTATTTGAAATCCTTCGGGAAAAGGATCACAAAATCGTTCTCGTCGTAGCGCTTCTTCCCCATCGAGATCTTGCGGAAGAATTTTCCGGAGCGCGTGATCGCCCTGCCCACGATGTCGATGACGCCGGAGATCGTCATCGGCGTCCCGTCCGGATTCCCCGCCGCGATCTTCTCGCAGAGCACCGGATACGCCTCGTCCCCGATCACATAATCCTGCGCGTTCGCGTAGATGCTCCCGAAGCCGGCAAGCTCCTCCACCGTGTACTCCGGCAGATAGATCTGAGCCGTGAACTTCATTGTAAACCGCGGATGCCGCATCAGCATCTCGTGAATGTACTGCTGTTCATCCTCCAGGATCATGATCATGCCGTCCGTGCGGAACTCCATCGCGGTCGTAAGCTGCTCCACGGTGTTCGGCTCGAGATCGCCTGCCTCCTCAATGATCAGCGTACCTCCGGCGATCTTCGCGATCGTGGCCGCGATGTCCTTGCGGTTCAGATCCGCCGCGTAGATCCTCGCGATCTTCATCGTCTGGCTGCCCCTGTCCTGTGCGATCGCCTTCGCGAGGCTCATCGCAAGCGTCGTCTTGCCGGCGCCGTGCGCTCCGAAGATCAGGATGTTTCCGCTGCGGGAGGTCTTGTCGTCTCCCTTGGACTCTGTCTGGAGAATCGCGTTCGCGATCTGATCCTCCAGTCCCTCCACCTCTGTAAATCCGCTGAACAGTCCGCGCAGATACTGCGGGATCGTCAGGTACTCTTCTTCCCCGTATTCCTCGTCGTATTCCTCAGAGAGCGGCTCCGCTTCCGTCGGCGCTCCATCGTCGTACTGCTCCTCCGGCAGCTCCTGCACGCCATCCGGCTGCTCCCCGGAAAACTCCTGCACACCGTCCGGCTGCTCCTGGGCTCCTTCCTCCGGAATCACCCCGCCAAGCCTGCGGGAAATCTCCTCTGTCGGAATCCGCTTCGTCTTCCCGGAAAGGGCGTCCTGTCTGACAGCTTCCATCAGCTCCTCCCGGCTGTTCCCGATCCTCCGTGTCTTTCCGAGATCCTCCGGCTCCTCGGCATAGGTCGGAAGGGAGCTCTTGTTCCTCAGAAGCTTCTCCGGATTGCTGGTATACTGAAGCGCCTCCCGCTGCCTCTCTGTCAGCTCGTCGGCCGCCGCCTCTGTCACGCTCCGGAACGTCCTCTCCGGTGCAGGTGAGCCGGCTGTCCGCCTGTCTGTATCCTCCGCATCGTCCGCGTCCGCATCTTCCCCGGACACCGGCGCGCTCTGGGCTTCTGCTCCGCCCGCCTCTGCTGTCTTGCCGTCCGCTTCCTTCGCTTCGGCCTTCTCCTCCGTCCCGGCTCCGTCTCCGGATCCTTCGTCTCCGCCTTCGCCGAGCACTGTATCTACGATCTTTCTTCCCTGATCGCTCATGGAAAGGAGAACATCGTCAATCGAAAGCTGACCTGCGATCTGTTCCGATTCCTCCGGAACCTCCGCCCGGATCTTATGCGGGAGTCCGTCTACAGAAGCCGGAATATCCTCCTCCATCGTGTCATCGTGCTTCACAACACCGGAGATGATGTTTCGCATGCTCTTCGCAAGCTTCACCTGAAGATCCTTCGGATCCTCGTCCTCCGGCTCCGAAGATTCCTTCCCCGGCATCGTATACTGTCTGGTCTTTTCCAGCTCTGGCGTATCCTGCTGCGGATCCTTCTCCATCTCGGCCTTGTGAGCCGCTACCTGACCTGCAATCTCTTTCTCCGTCTCGGCCATGATCGTCTCCGCGATCACTTCCCCGTCTGTGCTCTCGACGTTCTGGATCACATTGTCCTCTTCCTGATCCTCCGCGGACGACAGCTCATCCTCCAGATTTTCCTCAAGGCATTCCTCATAGATCTGCTGCTGCTTCGGCGTGAGCGCCGCGTAACGCTTCTTAAGCTCGAGCGCTTTCGCCACATACTTGCCGCTGTGGAACCACAACACCAGATCATCGCACGCGGCCAGACACTTCTGCATCTGCCCGGACTGCTGGTAGAGCGTCGCGAGCTCATATGCCCATTTCTCGGTGTACTCCTGTCCCAGATATTCCTCAAGGATCGCAATGAGCTCCTCTGTTGAGCTTCCCCTGCCTTTGTAGATCTTATACTTCAGAATATAGCGGTTGTTGTCATGGGGCGCCGCCTGCACATACTCGGTGTAATACTCGATTGCCTCATCGTACTGCTGCAGCTCTGTCGTCACCTCGATCAGACGGTACAGCACCGTTCTGCCGACCGGCGAGCGCCTGTACGCGCGCACCAGAATATTCTTGCTGTCCTCCAGCCTTCCCGACGCCTCGTAGATCTCACTGATCAGGCAGAGTGTCCGGATATTGCGCACCCTCTTCCAGTCGATTGAATCGGCGAGACTGGCCGCCTCCGTATAGTTGCCCTGATCTACCAGCTTATCGATCTCCTCCAGCTTGAGATTGTATTCATATTTATCCAATTCGTCCACCCCGCCATTATTCCGGCATACGCCTTATTTCTGTAATGCTTATCTATGCAGTATGTTTGTTTCAGTGTATCATACCTGCATTTTCTTGTCAAAACCAACCTGTCGAAAAATAGCGTTTTTGCATAAAAAAAGGAGATATTTTCCTGATTAATATCTCCTTTTGGCTTTTTATTTAGTTTTAATCGGTAGTATCTGTAAAATTGGAGAGTGTTTTTCCTGTTTTCTTTCTGCTTTCTGATATCTATGCAGCTATGCTTTTTTCTTCGAACCTGCGCGTTCGATCTTCTCCGTTCTACCCGGATAAATGTGCCCTATCAGCAGATTCTCTTTGCTCTCCAATTGATCGTTCTCATACGATTATTCGAATCATTTCTGATAGAGGTCTTCTTTACAGGAAACATTTATCCAGCCGCAAGTATCAGTGTACGTATGCGAGATTGTGTCCATTGGAATCGACCTCCTGTCCTTCTTGTATTCCTCTATAGCTGTTATCTATAGGAACAACAAATGTGTTTGTTGATGATTGTATCATAGCACAGGGCGGTCGATTTGTCAACACTATTTTTGATTTTTTATATAATTATTTTTACTGTATCTTTCTGTTTTGTGTGTTTTTTTATAAATTTAATATATTTTGCATAAATTTCTGAATATTTACACAGTAAATACATTTAATGGTAGTCCCTGCAGCGATAGCCCGAATACTCTCCCAGATCCGTCACCACAATGCTGTGGCTTGTCCGGCGCTCACTGACCGGAAGCATCTGCATATAATCTCCGTACAGCCATTTCAGGTATTTGTCGTATTCCTTCGGCACGGGGAACTGATACCCTTCGAAGTCCACGTAGGCCACCTCATCCAGCCACGCTTTCGGGAAAGGTCCTCGCTTCAGATTGCGCCCCATTCCGTCGTACAGATATTCGCTTTTTCTGTGCTGGAACATCCTCAGCATCCTTCTCTGCAGCCACTCGGCCCAGGACATCGGAACGAGCTGCTTTATGCGGTTGAGCACCGCGCACACATGCGGATGCTTTCCGCCGCTTATGATATCCGAGTTGCCCCACTTCCGAAACACAAGCGTTCGCCCCAGGATCGTCCCGTAGAGGTGCAGCTTCTGCGACCATTTATGGTTGGCAGTCTTGTCGTGCGACAGGATGTCAAAGAAAATTCCGTTGTGCATATCCAGAAATTTCGCGGTAAACAGCGTTGAAAACATCGTGTTGTTGATGCGCAGCTTCGCGAACGCGTTGTGATTTCCCTTCTCCGTGGAAGGAATCTGCAGGAAAATATTGTCCGGAACCTCTTCCTGAACGATCTCCATGAAACGGTCATAATCCTCGCGGAGCATCATCACGTCCGCGTCGTCATCCCACGGAATAAATCCGTGATGACGGATCGCACCCAGCAGCGTTCCGCCCGCCAGGAAATATTTGATCCCATGCTTTTTGCATATCCGGTCGATCTCCAGAAGGTAGCCGAGCAAAAGCTGCTGCACCGCCGTCAGCTTTCCCAGATACGTATTGTCAAAAATGAAAATGCCTTCCTGCTTCTGCATGCTCTTGACAAGCATGATCAGCCCGTCCTCCAGCGTGACCTTCGGCACACACAGGTTTCGGATGAGCAGCTGGGAATTGATCAAAAGCTCCCTGCCGTCGTCGCTCCCTTCCCTCCATTGCAGGCCGATCCGGCACTGATCCGGAAAATTCCGGTACAGCTTCGTGACCATTTCGCTCGTGGACGCGTTTGAGTCCTTGCCGACCACATTGAAAATCTTGTGATGCGGACAGGATGCAAGCATAAAATGCATCGCGGACAGCACGTCGTGAATGCTGACGTACGAATTCTGCTCCGCGCTGAAATCCAGCGTAGCCTCTTTGCCTTCCGCAACCATGCGGGCCAGCCGGTACGCGTCATGATCCATCACATCTATATAAGCGCCAAGGATCAGTCCGGTACGCAGGATCTGATAAACGATACCTGCCTCCCTCGCGCAGCTTATCATGATGCTTTCCAGTGCCTGCAGAAAATACTGCGCCTCAAATCCGGCCTCGCAGGGATCCGTCCTGCCCGCCTCATACTCGGACGCGGCGAACCCGTGAGCCAGCCGCCCGTACACCCTGCCGTCCGACAACAGGAAGATCTTCTCGCACGCATACCCGACGGCCGCCTGCACAACCTCCTGATAGCGCGCCAGATACTCTATCTCCTCCTCAACCGTAAAGGAAACCTCTCTGCAGCAATATCCCATGAGGATCACATAGCTTGCCTCCTCCGGCGAAAAACGCGGCCCTGCACAATGTCTGACTGTCCCGTCCATCGACATATACTCCACGCCCACATTTGACTTATAATTGTCGTTCCACGCCTCAAAGGACCAGGCCACCGCGTCTGTCAGGGATCCCTCCTCGCCGATCAGCAGAATTTTTTTCCCTCTGATATCCTCTTCATTCACAAACCCGGTTCGGATAGCCGCCTGTGCCCAGTCAAGCTGAAACTCGTTCAGCCGGTCGCGCAGTAAATTCCTTTTTTTTGCCATTTTTGTCTTCCTGCCTTTCCTCTCTGTCACAGACTCCTGACCCTGGACAGGTCTTCCACAACCAAGTTTGGTGAAAGCGGCGAAATATCCGCCTGCTCCCCGGATACCTGCCACAGTCCCGGAATATTGTACGGCTCTCCGGCGGCGCCCAGAAGCATTGCGCGCACAAGCAGCTCTGCCATATCGGACACGGTGCTTCGCGAATCTTCCCCATTCCGCAGCGGATTCTGCAGCCGCGCAATCCGGATATTAACCCCATGTTCCCGCGCCAGGCGGCCGCAAAGATGCTCAAGCGTCCGCAGCGTCTGTCCGTCCTGAAAGTCCTCATCCGTATGGCACAGATATCCGATCTCCTCTTCCCGGATCAGGTGCGGATCGCCGAACAGCTTGCCGTAGACGCTGCTGTCCGACACAAAGACCGCGGCCGCAGGCCCGGTTTTTTGAATGCACAGCAGGATATCTGCCAGCGCACGGAATTCCGTCCAGCTCCTGAGATATTCTCCCTGCCCTTTTTTCTCCCGGATCCACGAATATTGCTGGGTTCCGCGCTCCCGCGTCTTCTCCTGGACGCCCCCGGCAGTCCCCATCAATATGACATAGTCTTCCGGCGCGACGTCTCCCTGCCCCAAGACTTCAAAATGGGAGTCCGTCCGCCGGCTCATCTCCCTCAGCTCCTGTATCAGACATTCCTTTATCTCCGACTCACGTCCGAGTACCAGAATACGCCGTCCCTGAAGACGGGCAAGGATATCCTGATCCCCCATCGGTTCTCTGCGCATAACGCACTCCTCCGTTCCTGTTTTCACGCACCAGTTTTGCAATCTTAATCATGCGGCATTGTAAAACAGTGTAACATATCTGTTTTTCCTTGTCAAAAACAACCTTTTTATTTACATATATTTGAAAAAATGTTATGCTTATATACGTCAATTGACAAATGGAAGATCAAAAGGAGGCTTTATCTTAATGAAAATCAGACGTCTGTTTCATCAAATGACCCTGCTGCTGTGCGCAGCCGTCCTGACAGCCGGCATTCCGGCCGCAGGCGCGATGGCAAAGACCGTCAAAAAGACAGTCAGCGCCGATGAGCTGCAGAGCGGCATTCAGTTCACATTGAAGAATATGCCCTACAACAGCACCAGCGGAAAAAGTCCGATACGCAATCTCAAGATTCACTCCGTACAGAACTTCGCGTTCTCACCGGACGGCAAGTACGTCTTTACGGTATCTGAGGGCGAAAGCAACGGTCAAGCGCACACGATCCTTGTCTGTGCCAGCCTTCCCGGCGCTCCCGGCGCAGACGCACAGGCTCCTCTCGAAGCATGGACGGTTCTTGAAAATTTCGGGCACGGGGAAACGATCACCGTCACAGCGTCGTCAACTCCGGGCGCTTATGACATATGGGTCGCCTGCACACCCAACGGCAGCAAGACCCACCCTTTGGGCAAGGATATCATGCGCCTTACCTGCCAGATCATCAACGATGAAGTCAACATCATAAAAAGAGTGCGGCTTAACTTCAACGATGTCAAGCCCTGCAACATCAAGGTCTACCGGGATCGCCTGAACGTCGCCGTTGACAATTATGTCAATCCCGGGCAGATTGCCTTCTTTATCCATACAACCCAGCATGGTTCGATAAACGGGCAGGGGTCTTTCTTCCAGATCTATGATTTCGACAGGCTGAACACGATGCTCGAAGGCATCAATAACGGCGGCGTCCTCAAAATGTCCTCCAAAAAGGTCAAAAAGACACTGCTGACGGAGATTCGCTGCAATAAGATCCCATACAACACATTCCAGAGCTTTGACATCGACGGGAGCAATCTGTACCTCTGCGGCGGCCATATGGACAAAGGCGCCATGATCCACAAGATCAAATACAAAACCAATGTCAAAACCCAGAGCATCACCAACGTAACGCAGCAGATCAAGATCACACCCAGCATCTTCGCCAACGGCAGACAGCTTGGCGGATCGGAGCTGGAGATCGAGGGCATGAAGGTCACGTCCGCCGGCGGAAATAAAGTGAATTATTTCATCAATTTCTTTATGGCCAAGGTTCCGATCAGCAACACGATCAGCGTCTACAAGTTTACAAAATAGAAGCCTTTTTTTCATCACAATCTGCTGATATACTGTTGTGTCTTTACGAAACAAAATCTATTCTGAAAAGGAGTTCAAGAATGACGCATCTCGATAAACTGGAAGCGGAAGCTATCTATATCATGCGCGAGGTTGCCGCCGAATGCGAGAAGCCGGTCATGCTCTACTCGATCGGCAAGGACTCTTCTGTCATGCTGCGGCTTGCGCTGAAGGCATTTTACCCGGAGAAACCGCCTTTTCCTTTTCTCCACGTAAACACCACCTGGAAATTCCACGAAATGATCGAATTCCGGGATATGATCGCAAAGAAATACGGCATCACCATGATTGAATACATCAATCAGGACGGAGTCGCGCAGGGTATCAATCCCTTCGACCACGGCTCGGCGTACACGGACATCATGAAAACCCAGGCGCTGAAGCAGGCGCTTGACAAATACGGCTTCACTGCCGCGTTCGGCGGCGGAAGACGCGACGAAGAGAAATCCCGCGCCAAGGAACGGATCTTCTCCTTCCGCAACGCGAACCACGCCTGGGATCCCAAGAACCAGCGTCCCGAGATGTGGAAGCTCTACAACACTCAGATCCATCAGGGTGAGGAGATCCGGGTCTTTCCCCTGTCCAACTGGACAGAGGCCGATATCTGGCAGTATATCCGCCAGGAGCAGATCGAGATCGTCCCTCTCTATTTCGCGAAAGAACGGCCCTTCGTCCGCCGCAACGGCAATATCATTATGGTCGACGACGACCGTCTGAAGCTGCAGGAGGGCGAAGTCATAGAACACGGAATGATCCGCTTCCGGACACTCGGCTGTTATCCGCTGACAGGAGGCGTTGAGAGCACTGCCGATACCCTGGACGCGATCGTTGAGGAGACGCTCGGCGCGGTATCCTCCGAGCGGACAAGCCGTGTCATAGACAGCGACGGAGGAAGCGCCAGTATGGAAAAGAGAAAAAAGGAGGGCTATTTTTAATCATGAACAGTCTTCTGAAATTTATTACCTGCGGCAGTGTAGACGACGGAAAGTCCACACTGATCGGGCATCTGCTTTACGACGCGAAGCTGCTCTTCGCCGACCAGGAACAGGCGCTCTATCTTGACAGCAAGGTGGGCTCCCGCGGCGGCGCGATCGATTACTCCCTGCTGCTCGACGGTCTGATGGCCGAGCGCGAACAGGGAATTACCATCGATGTCGCATATCGCTATTTTACGACTGAGAAGCGCTCTTTTATCGTCGCCGACACGCCCGGACATGAAGAATATACAAGAAACATGGCCGTCGGCGCGTCCTTCGCGGATCTCGCCGTGATCCTTGTGGACGCCACGCACGGCGTTCTCGTGCAGACGAGGCGCCATACGCGCATCTGCTCCATGATGGGGATCCGGCACTTTGTCTTCGCCGTCAACAAGATGGATCTGATCAACTACGACGAAAGCCGCTTCGAGAAAATATCGCGGGATATCCGGCGCATGATGTCAGAGCACGACTTCGAGACCATGAAGATCCTCCCCGTCTCCGCGACGGAGGGCGACAATATCACAAAGAAGTCCAGCCATATGCTGTGGTACAGAGGTGTCTCCCTGCTGACTTACCTTGAGAATATTGATATCCACGAATCGGAGGACGACGCCGGCTTCGCGATGCCGGTTCAGAGAGTCTGCCGCCCGGATCACACATTCCGCGGTTTTCAGGGGCAGATCGAGTCCGGCTCGCTGAAGACCGGAGACGAGATCACCACGCTCCCCTCCAACGAAAAGGCTGTCGTCAGCCGGATCATCGACGCCGGAAAGGATGTCGATTCCTCCGGACGCGGGCACGCCGTCACGGTTTCCCTCGACCGGGAGGTAGACGTCTCCCGCGGATGCGTCCTCATAAAAGACTACCATCCGTTCGTAGGCAGTCTCTTCACTGCCCGTCTCCTGTGGATGGACGACAACGCCCTGATCGCGGGGAAAAACTACTACCTGAAGCTCGGCACACGCCTGATCCCGGCGGTCGTGATGAATGTCAATCACAAGATCGATGTGAATACCGGCGATGAGATCCCGGCGGACGCCACCTTCAAAAACGAGATCGTTGAGTGTGATATTTCCGTCTCTGACAAGATTGTTTTTGATAAATTTTCGAGTAATCAGGCACTCGGCTCGCTGATCCTGATCGACCGTGTCACCAATATGACCTCGGCCTGCGGCGTCGTCCTGCGCAGCATCCAGCGCTCGAACAACCTGACGTGGCAGAAGCTGGATGTCACGAGAGAATTCCGTGCCGCCCAGAAGGGACAGACGCCTTTCACCGTCTGGATGACGGGACTGTCCGGCGCCGGAAAATCCGTCGTGTCCAACGAGCTGGAGAAACGCCTTGTCTCTCTCGGCATGCATACAATGCTTCTGGATGGCGATAATATCCGCATGGGTCTGAACCGCAATCTCGGTTTCAAGGAATCGGACCGTATCGAGAACATCCGCCGTATCGCCGAAGTCTCCAAGCTGATGAACGACGCAGGCCTGATCGTCATCACCGCGTTCATCTCTCCCTACGCAAGAGACCGGCAGATCGCGAAGGATATCATCGGCCCGGACTCCTTTGTGGAGGTATATGTCAGCACACCGCTTGAGGAATGCGAGCGCCGCGACATCAAAGGTCTCTATCGAAAAGCCCGCAACGGAGAAATCGCGGACTTCACCGGGATATCCAGCCCTTATGAGGTTCCGCTGCACGCGGATATCACGATCGATACCACTTCCCTGGATCCGGAGAAGTGCGTCGATCATATCTGGAGTTCGCTCACGGAGCGTTTTCCGCAGCTGAAGCATTTTACGGAAGAGAAGAACTGACTTTACAGGAGGATATGTATGGCAACCGTTTATCTGCATATCGGCCCTCCGAAAACCGGAACGACCGCAATCCAGAACTTTCTTGAGGATAACAAAGAGGCGCTGGGAAAGAACGGCGCCTGCTTCCCAGATTTTAATCTGCGCTATATCCGACCCGACCACTACTTCAAGGTCGCCTATGTCCGAAACGCGCACTTTCTGGTCAAGTCATGGAGAAGCATGCTCGCCGGCAAGCCGGGCGAGACTTACCTGTCGGTGCTTGACCAGCTCGAAGAACTGGGCAAAAAATACGACAAGATCATCCTCTCGGACGAGTCGCTCTGGATCTTCGGAGATAAGCATCGGGAGGGCTGGGCCGTCCTGAAGAACGATCTCGAGAAAAAGGGACTGAAGCTCTGCGTCATCGCCTACCTCAGGCGGCAGGACAGTTTCGCGCTGTCCTATTATCGCCAGATGGTCCGGGTCGCGATCACCGAGCTTACCTTCGATGAATATTGGGAAACACTCCAAAACAAATACCCGCTGGATTACTATTCCTATGTCGAATATCTGTCCGGCGTCATCGGAAAAGAAAACGTATTCTTCCGCGTCTTCGAAAGAGGACAGTTCAGCGGGGAGGAGCACAATATTTATTCCGATTTTCTTGAAATTCTCGGACTTTCTCTGAAGGACGGCTTTGTCCTGAAAAAGGAGATATACAACACCGCTCCGGACGACTCTCTGCTTGAGCTGCGGCGCACCCTCAACCATCTCCCCAACCCGGATCGCTACAATCAGCTGCTGATGGACAGCTACCGGGCGATCCTTCGGGACCGCGCTGAGGAAAGGCCTCCGAAGACTTCCTTCTTCCGCCCCGGAGAACAGACCGCGTACCTTGAGAGCTTCTCGGAGTCAAACAGCCGCTTTGCCAGGGAATATCTCGGAAGAGAAGACGGGAAGCTTTTCTACGATCAGTCAGACATCGAGCTCCCGGAGTATCAGGTCATCACGGAAGATCTGCTGCGCGACACCATTCTCTACTATGCCAAGGTAGCCGAGCTCCTCGAAAAAGAGAACAACAAGCTCCGGAAAGAATTTGAGGAGGTTCGCAAATACGTGCCTCTGTACCATTTGCATAAGAAGACGAACCCTTATACCAAAAAGGCCGTCCGGGCGCTCAAGAATTTCCTGGACCGTATCGGCCTGAAAGAACCGCTCAAGCGTCTTCTCGGCCTCGATTCCAAAAAGAAGAAGAAATAATCACAGAAATATGGATACGCACAAACTTACTTCCGTCGTCGGCAATATGCTGAAGATCGGATTCATCGGATTCGGGGGCGGCACCGCGCTGATTCCCGTCCTGGAAAAAGAACTGGTCAGACGTTCCGGAATCGTCTCCGAAGAGGCCTTCAACCGCGACGTCACGATTGCCAGCATCACACCCGGCGCGCTTCCAGTGGAGATCGCCGCCGGGATTGGCCTGGAAACAGCCGGAAACGCCGGCATGATCGCCTCCGCGACGGCTATGGCGTTTCCCGGCGCTTTTTTAACGCTTCTCCTGCTCATACTGTTTTCCGGAATGACAAGCGCACTGCGCACCTCCATCAACATTTTCGCAGCAGTGATCTCCGTATATATTATTGTGCTCCTCCTGCGCTATGTGGCAGGCACGCTGAGACAGTCCTCCACAGACCGGGAGAAGCTTCTTTATCTCCTCGTCATTCTCTCCGTCTTTGCGCTCTCTGCAGAGAAGAATCTTTATGAGCTGTTCCATACAACGCGCAAACCCTTATTTGCCGCCTCATCTGTGCAGATCCTCGCCGCGGCCTTCTTTTTGATCCTCTTTACAAAGGGTGAACTCCGCAACCTCAGGAAAACGATCCCGGCTCTGTTGCTCGCTCTGGCATATTTTCTGTGTGCCGGTGACGCGCAGATACTCCCTGCCGGTCTGACTCCCCTCTTGACCGCGCTCATGGC
Source organism: uncultured Lachnospiraceae bacterium (assembly GCA_947624055.1). GTDB lineage: Bacteria > Bacillota > Clostridia > Lachnospirales > Lachnospiraceae > Choladousia. The sequence goes on along the minus strand of CANQIW010000008.1, from coordinate 6,218 downwards.
TGTGCTGGCTGCGCTGGGTCTTTTTCAGTCTGTCCGTGAAGCCAGGGTCAAAAGCAGTTCTGCTTTTTCCGGGGCAAAACAAAAAAGTCCTTCCCTCAGGATCAGTCTTTTTCGAACAATGGCTTTCTGGCTCCTGTTCCTATTCCTTCTGTCTCTCCCGGCAGTCCTGCTGACCGCCAAAAGTTTTTCCTTCATCGGGACAGGGATCCTCTCCTCTGTCATGTCGTTTGGCGGAGGCGACGCGTACCTCACCGTAGCACAGGGATTGTTCGTCGAGAGCGGAATGATCCGACACGCCGATTTCTATGGCAGTATTGTAACTGTAGCGAACGCTCTCCCCGGATCTATCCTGTGCAAGATCCTGACCGGCGTAGGCTATTCTCTCGGCTACAGTCTGCATAATTCCATTCCGGAGGGAATTCTGATGGCTGTCTGCGGTTTCGCCTGCAGCGTCGCCGCCTCCGGTTCCATCTATCTCATCGTGTGGGGACTTTTCCGGAAATATGGAAATCTGCGGATCTTCGCGACGATTCGGCATTTTATCCGTCCCATCGTATCCGGTCTGCTGCTGAACGTCGCACTCTCCCTCTTCCTCTCTGTCATCTATCCGGTTCTCTTTTGAAAAAATCTGAGTTAAAACATTGTTTGCCGTATTTTCTTCACATTCAATCGATATACTAATTTTGCACTTAAAATTGGAGTATATTTATTGTGAGGGGAATTTTTATGGCAACCGTTTACCTGCATATCGGACTTCCCAAGACAGGGACCTCCGCAGTCCAGAATTTTCTTTGGAACAACAAGACTGTGCTGGAAAAATACAGCATCGTTTATCCGGATTTCAATATCCGCTATCCTCGTGTCAAGGCTCTGCGAAATGCGCACTTCCTGTTCTCCGTCGACAAATCGGCGGACAACAGCCAGCCCTGTACTGATGATGTTTACACACAGATCCTGGCACAGATCGCAGAGCTCGGTACCTGCTTTGACAAGATTTTTCTGACAGACGAAGCGCTCTGGTCCTCCAAAAAGGATCAGCCCGCTTTCTGGGAAAAAATAAAAGCGGACTTCGCTGAAAAGGGCTTGTCCCTGCGCATAATCGTATATCTGCGGCGGCAGGATCAGTTCGTTCAGTCTCTGTATCGGCAGAAAGTCAAAGCACGGGCTACCAATCTGTCTTTTCACGAATTTTTTGAAAGCTATTTGAAAAATTATCCGTTGGATTACTATTCTTATATCAGCGGTCTGTCCTCCATCCTCGGCAGGGACAGCCTGATCATTCGCGTCTACGAGAAACAGCAGTATCACGGAAAAGGCCGCAATCTTTTCTCAGATTTTCTCGACATTTTCGATTTGTCCGTAGGCGACGGATTTGCTATCGATCAGGCGGATCTGAACATACCTCTGGATGGTACGAAGCTGGAGCTCAGGCGCATTCTCAACACAGTCTCCGGACCTAAGGATCATCATGCCATTCTGACCCAGTGTTTCCGTGACATCAACAGCACCGATCCTCACGGAAATGACAATTACGCAAACATCTCATTCTTTCACCCGGAAGAGCAGGCTGCCTATATGGAAAGTTTTGCCGAATCAAACAGCAGGGTCGCAAGAGAGTTTCTCGGCCGTGAGGACGGTATCCTCTTCCATGACAATAAAATCAGCACATCCGCAGAAGCTTACCATATAGATAACGATGAGCTGCTTCGAGATACCATTTTGCTGTATGCCAGATCGGTTCAGCGCTTTGAGAAGGAAAACAGTGAATTAAAACGAGAACTCGAAAAAGTCCGCTCCGAGTTACATGACCTCAAAGAAAGTGCTGTTTTGTACCGTTTGAAAAGAAAGATCAATCATCTGTCCGAGCGAAAAGGTTCATAATCGCATTTTCCTCATAAAAGAAAGCGTCCCGCACTGAGACGCTTTCCTTTTTTCTATTTCACGCGATTGTAATTGATCAGGCAGCCGTCGAGGATGATCTGCCTCTCGTCGTCTGTCATCTCGCCGAGCCGCAGCGTAAACGGCTTGAGTTCTCCGTCTTTCACGACGTAGGCCGTCACCTCAGCCGCCTTGTCCTGCACCGCCTGGCGGATGCCCGGGATGAACAGGTAATCCTTGTTCTTAAACGGGAGTTCCCCCTCGTCGATCAGGAAGGGAAGCATACCCCAGTTGATCAGATTCGAGCGATAACGCTTTGTCGCATAGCTGTGCGCGATGTTCGCCCAGCCGCCGAGCACCTTCTGGCAGGACGCCGCCTGCTCCCGCGCAGAGCCGTCGCCCGGCTTCACCGCGAAGATCGTACTGCCGACGCCGGTATTCTTCCCGCACACATCCCTGAACTCCGGAACCGCCTTGACCGTGTGCATCGCAGTCCGCAGCTCCGGCAGCGCCTCGCCCATGCACTCGCCGGCCTCGCGCGCCTTCTCCGCCTTCTGCACTTCCTTCGCCAGTCCGACGTACGCCGGATCCTTTCTGGAGAGTGTGAACTCCGCCAGCCCGAGCGGATTCGAGCGGTAAGAGGAGGTCTCGCCGGACGGGATCAGCTCGTCCGTCGTCGTCACCGGATCGTGGATCTCGGAGACGACCTTGAGCATCAGGTTCTCCGTCAGCTCGACCATCGGCGGCCAGTCCTTGATGTTCGGGCCGAGCCTGATCTCGACGGACGGATCCGCCACACCCTTGCTGTCAAAGACGCGGTTCGCGTAGATGCTGCTGTCAAAGAAATATTTCGGCTTCCCGTAGTTCACGTCGATATCCGTCGCCGCGGTCAGGTAGCCCTTGTTCGCCGCGGTCGCCGCGATCGAGCGCGCGTCCATCAGAGCCACGGAAGCGATCTGTCCGCTCTGCAGTTTCGAACCCTCTCTGTTCGGGAAGTTCCTCGTCGAATGACGGATGCTGAACGCGTTGTTCGCCGGCGTATCGCCCGCGCCGAAGCACGGCCCGCAGAACGCGGTCTTCACGATCGCGCCGCTCTGGATCAGGCTCGCCAGTCTTCCGTTCTTCGCAAGTTCCATATAGATCGGCGTACTCGCCGGGTAGACGCTCAGCGTAAACTCGTCGGAGCCGATGAATTTTCCTTTCAGGATGTCAGCCGCGTCGCAGATGTTCTCGAATCCGCCGCCCGCGCAGCCCGCGATAATACCCTGATCCACATACAGCTTTCCGTCGCGCACTTTGTTCTTCAGCGTAAAGTCCACCGCACCGTCGAGGCTCACCTTCGCGCGCTGCTCCACGTCGTCCAGGATATCCATGAGGTTCGCGTTCAGCTCCTCGATCGTGTAGGTGTTGCTCGGATGGAACGGCATCGCGATCATCGGACGGATCTCGCTCAGATCTACGCAGACCATGCCGTCGTAATATGCCGCCGCGCCCGGATTCAGCTCTCTGTAATCTCCGCTCCTGCCGTGGATCTCATAGAATTCTTTGATCGTATCGTCGGTCTTCCAGATGGAAGACAGGCAGGTCGTCTCGGTCGTCATGACGTCGACGCCGATGCGGAAGTCCGCGCTCAGATTTTCCACGCCCGGACCGACGAACTCCATCACCTTGTTGTTCACATAGCCGTTGGCAAAGACCGCGCCGATGATCGCCAGCGCCACGTCCTGAGGACCGACGCCCGGCAGCGGTTTCCCCGTCAGGTAGATGCCGATCACGCCAGGCATGTTGATGTCGTAGGTCTGCCCGAGCAGCTGTTTCACGAGCTCCGGACCGCCCTCGCCCATCGCCATCGTGCCGAGCGCGCCGTAGCGCGTGTGCGAATCCGAGCCAAGGATCATGCCTCCGCCGCAGGCGAGCATCTCGCGCGCGAACTGGTGGATGACCGCCTGGTGCGGCGGGACATAGACGCCGCCGTACTTCTTCGCGCAGCTCAGTCCAAACATATGGTCGTCCTCGTTGATCGTGCCGCCGACCGCGCAGAGGGAATTGTGGCAGTTCGTCAGCACATAGGGCACCGGGAACTTCTCAAGTCCCGACGCGCGCGCCGTCTGGATGATCCCGACGAAGGTGATGTCGTGCGAGGTCAGCTTGTCAAACCTGATACACAGTTTCTCCATGTTCCCGGACGTGTTGTGCGCCTCGAGGATCGAGTACGCGATCGTCTGGCGCGCGGCCTCCTCCTTCGACGGAGCCTGTCCGCCCGTCTTCCGCGCGAGCATCGCCTGCGCTTCCGGTCCGTCCTCGACGAGCTCCGTGCCGTTTAGCAGGTACACGCCGTTCTCGTATAATTTGATCATTCTATTTCCTCCTGAGAAAACTAAATTCTGTTCATGTTTCATTCACTTTAATAGCAGCGAGCCCTGCACACGCAAAAACTGCCGCAAAACCCTCACCTTCCGGTGTCAGCCTTGCGGCAATCCCCTTATCCGATCCGAAGCCGGAACTTCCGGGCTTCCTTATCGTCGTGAACCAGCTCGATCTCCGCGCCGAGGCTGCGCAGCTTCTCGTCAAACTGCTCGTACCCGCGCTGGATATAGACGATATCGTCGATCGTCGTGATCCCCTCAGCCGCAAGCGCCGCGATCACAAGCGCCGCTCCGGCCCTCAGATCCGGGGCGCAGATCCTCGCTCCTGTGAGCTTCTCTACGCCGGTGATGATCGCCGTATTGCCCTCCACACGAGCTAGTGCACCCATGCGGGCAAGCTCATCCATATATTTGAACCGATTTTCAAAAATACTCTCCGTCACAATGCTGGTACCCCGCGCCATCGAGAGCGCCACACAGATCTGCGGCTGCATATCCGTGGGATAACCAGGATACGGCGAGGTCTTTACATTCGTGCTGTTCAGGCGTTTCGAGGCGACCACACGCACCGCGCTGTCGAACTCCTCCACCTCACAGCCGATCTCCATCAGTTTCGCCGACGTCGCCTCCAGATGCTTCGGGATGACGTTCTTCACCATGACGTCGCCTTTCGTCGCCGCCGCGGCAAACATGAAAGTCCCTGCCTCAATCTGATCCGGGATAATGGAATATTCCGTCCGGTGCAGCTTCGCCACACCGCGGATGCGGATCACGTCCGTGCCCGCGCCTCGGATATTTGCGCCCATGCTGTTCAGGAAGTTCGCCACGTCCACAACATGCGGCTCACGCGCGCAGTTCTCTATGACGGTGTATCCCTCCGCCATCGACGCCGCCATCATGATATTAATCGTCGCACCGACAGAGACCGTATCCAAATAGATCCGGCTGCCGCGCAGATGCTCCGCCTTCGCGATGATAAACCCGTTGCGGATCGTCACGTTCGCGCCGAGCGCCCGGAATCCCTTCAGATGCAGATCGATCGGCCTGCTGCCGATATTGCACCCGCCCGGAAGCGGCACCTCCGCCTCCTTGTATTTCCCGAGCAGCGCCCCGATCAGATAATAGGAGGCCCTTATTTTCTTGATATATTCGTAATCTACGCTGACTTCCCCGATATGCGCACTGTTCGTCTCGACCGTATGGCTGTCAATGCGGTTCACACTGACTCCGATGCTCTCCATCGCTTCCAGAAGAACATTCGTGTCCCTTACGTCCGGCATGTTCTCAATGCGCACAGTATCGTCCGTCATGATCGCGGCCGCGAGAATACCCAGCGCCGCGTTCTTCGCGCCGCTGATCTCAACCTCGCCCACAAGCGGATTGCCGCCTCTGACAATATACTGTTCCATACAGGCACCTCTGCAAATATTTATACTTTTTCCCCTGTTCGCGCCCTGTAAACCTCTGTACCCCTCAGAAATTTACAGCGCGGATTTTTCCCCTGTAAAGACAAAAAATCATTATAAGTATATCACATCTCCATTATTTGTAAAGAAAAATTAATTTTTTCTTCACTTTTTCCTCACACTGTAACCGAAAGAGCCGAGCTTTTCCCCCAGTCCGAAGTATTCTCCGTGCGAATAAACCATCGGCGCGGCCTCGTTGAGCCGGAACTTCCCGTTCTCGTCCAGATACCGCTCGTCAACGTCCACACTCATGACCTCTGCCACAAACATGTGGTGTGAGCCGAGCTCCAGCACCTGCGTCGTCCGGCATTCAAGATTCACCGGGCTCTCCTCGATCAGCGGCGCGGCCACATGCACAGACCTGCCCGGCGTCAGATGCATCTCCTGAAATTTATCAAAATCCCTGCCGGAGCGCACACCGCACCAGTCCGTGGCGCGCACCAGCTTCTCCGTCGTGAGGTTGATCACAAACTCTCCGGTCTCCCGGATAATGTCATACGAATACCGC
>CANQIW010000007.1 GCA_947624055.1 uncultured Lachnospiraceae bacterium | reverse complement strand
AAACTAGTAGATTTTTGAGTTTTTTAAAGTATGGCATTTATTTTGGGATCACACAAGGCGGGCGATTTGACGTTTACAAATCAAATAAACCGCCAAGAAATAATCTGGTGTGACATACGCAAACGTTCCCAAAAAAATAGGTGTAAATGAAATAATCAATGCAAATCCAGCAGCCAGCCATGAACCGCATTTCAGCCAAGAATCTCTAATGAGATAATAAAGACATCCAATCGCAACTAATGTTAATATGAAACTAACAACTAACACACCTATACTATTTCTTGGAGTAAAGAACTCTCCAATAGCGGCAACCAATGAGAATCCTAATGTTGAATGTGAACACAGCCGAAAATTCTTTATAAGTGACTGCAGATCAAACTGAAAATTCTTGCATGCTGTACCCAACGCATAATAATATTCACCAGCGTCCCAGCGTTGCATACTTTCCAGCATAGGGAATCTAATAATGCCATTAGCAAGAATTAACAAAATAAGAGGTAAATGTTCTCTAATTTTTATAGATTTCCAGCAAATACCATATCCTCTCAATTTCAATATACAAGTAAAAAACATGATCCATATTACCAAGCTCGGCCATAATGTACGCCACGATTTCTCCCAAGTTACTGCAGGTGACAACACCGCAGAAAAACAAAATAACGATATTACTCCCATAATAACAGATACTTGTCCTTGAATCTTATTACTTTTAAATATCTGCCACATTCTATTTGTTCCAGAAGAGCACAAAAGATGCACAATCAAAATCCATAATTCAAACAAAAGCATCCAACAGATTATTGTCTGCATTCTGTCCATTGACTTTCGTCCACGATAGTTCAAAGCCGCACTTTCCCTACCATTCTGATGATCCAAAAGTCCAATGCAAAAACCATCCTGTCCACACCCTAAAGCTTTAATCTTTATTGAATATTTACCTGGTCTTATGTTTTCCCCGACTTTTATCTTATTATATTTTTTACACTTTATTGCTTCCAAAGGCACTATCTTTTTAAAAAGGATTTGTTTCGAAGCATCTTTCAATATGACCTGAATGGCTCCGTCCTGATCTGAACTAATTGAATCAATCCATATTCCAAATTCATCCAAATAATCCATTGTCAAAGATATTTTTTGAATATAAGGATTATCTTTTTTTATTTCTCTATTAAAGAGAATCTGTTCAGACGAATACTCCATCGTCACTGGAATAATTTTTATATTGACCGGCCAAACAAGCAAAGCCAAACCAACAATAAAAACCATGCTCATTATAATTAACAGCTTTATTTTCTTGCTCATAAAATACCTCTTGATTACTTACTGCGCTTCCAGCCTACTCATTATAAAACTAAGTTCTCTTATATCGTCATTGTTAGTATCAATAGCAAAATTACTATCAATTCCTATACGCACTATTTTCCCCGAAGTCACTTCAAAAGAAAACTCAAACTCATTATCTACTATTTTATAACTACAGGTCTCTATCCCATCTACACTAACAGAAACAATAAGCTCTCTATCTCCTATCTCTTGAGGATAGTATCCTGCTAATGTTATTGTGCCTGCCTTTCCACTATATAACTCTATTTCCGCTTTGGGAGCTACCCAACCATCGTCGTAATAGCCACATAAAACATTCGCAGTGTCCAATGTAGATCCAGCTCTTTTAAACTCTTGTTCAAATGCTGTTTCATTACTTTCCAGAGGTTGCAAATCTCTGGAAAAACGATAACACAAATAGCCATTGTCATAAGAATACTTATTTGATGTAACCAACGCATACTTTCCAGATTCTGTCATAATTTTAAAAGTATTTGGCAGTTTCTTTTCACTCATAACAGCAATCTCTTCACTTCCAATAATCACAAAATATTCATCATCAATAAGATAAAGCTCAAAGTCAGCAATTCCATCTTCCTGCGTAAATTTCATAGAATAATCATGGAGTTTTGCAATCTCATCCCAATAGCTATCATGAACTGCCAGTAAATTACGGGTTTCAAATATATCCTTCGAATAAATAACAGAATTATCCATGTTTTTCATACATTCTGTGTCAAATAATCTTTCTATGTTGCGCAATCTAGCATAATCCTGATGCTGTATATCACCTATAATACCATTTTCAGCCTGCACCATTGTTCCAACCAAAATGATAGCACTAATACTAATTATAACTGCAAGACCACGATTCTTCTTATCTATAATGAGAACTACCACATATCCAATCAACAAACACACTGCAAAATGAATTGCAAGGCTAACTGGTAAACTTGTAAAAAAACTATCTGATACTGTTGTCTGATATAATTCTGATATTGAATTTGGCAAAATTGGTATTAATGAATACAATGCAATGCATAGCATAACTATTAAATGTTTACGCAAATTCCATTTTTCCCTATTATCCGCATACGTCATAGAGCGTATCGCGAAAAGAATCACAATCCCTCCAAGTGCAAGAACAACTAATCTAGGAGTAATAATATATTTCAGTAGGAAATCTATTGCCTGCTGCCAAAACGCTCTATCCTTTAACATTTGAATATTACTATTTGCTGCATATAATTTATCATATTTCTCGCCTGTATATAGCCAACAAACCAGATATTGATATTTAGGATTTCCCAAAAAATAGCCAGGCCAAGCAGACCGATTTAATGTTTTTAAAATATTCCAAGTGCTAGCTAATGAAACAAATCCTACACTAGCGCCACTATATACAGAGCCACTGAATCTTTGCAATGTAAATGTGGCAATAATATATACACACCCTATAATTACTGGTCCAGTCACTTTTTTTACGAAATCCTTTAAATTTCTCTTTTTCTGTGGCCTTTTTAAAAAATAAATCAGTACATATATAGGGGCATACGTAACCATATATTCATACCCCAAAAGCGATATAATCCAGCAGACAATTGCGAACAGTAAACTCTTTTTATCCTCTCCAATCAGATATTGACACCACGCCGTCAAAGACAAACACAACCATATAATAGGAATACATACTAATCCAATAAAAGCATTTGGTACAGCGTGCTCTACCGTAACTGGCAGAAAAAATAGTATTAAAAAGGATGTGATATATGTGAGTCTGCGATTAGAAAACAAGCAATCTATCAAACGTCCAAAGCAAAATACCGTAATAATAAGAATCAAAATCTGAATAATCTTGTTAACGCTCATGCTATTTGTTAAGAAACTAAACGTCGTATTAATCGCTGCAAAAATACGCAAAGGACGTCCCATTCTAAATTCATTTTTTATACATTCTTTTAAGAAATTACCATATCCACTAATCCTGCTCAATCTCGCTTGCAATTCGTCATTTAGTATAACTCCTTGGATCATAATTGGGGATAACAAAAAACAAATATAGCCAACTATTAAAGAGAACGTTGAAATACTGCCCTTCCTTGACAAATATTTTTTGAATTTGCATTCGAAAAAGCATAATTTAGTTCCTATACTTCGACATGATCTCATAAATCTTGACGAAATAATTCTCTCGTATGCCATTTCTCTAAATCTAGGTTCCACTCCAAACAATATCCTTCCCATATTCGAAAAAGTGAAGAGATTCCACAGTCCAATACTGCCACCAATTGATACTATCAAAAACAGAATAGAATATCTATATCCAATAGGATCAGCCGGTGTAAAATTACTCAAAAACGTAACATCAATTTCTCCCAGACATAAAAGGATCAAATAGACAAATTTAAAAAACAGAAAATGAAAAAAAACAACACTTATCGTATTTTTTCCTATATAAGTTATAGTATTTTTTATAATCCTAATTCTGCCAAACATCACATCAACTAACCGTGAAACAGAATACAAAAAAGCTATACCATTCAATGCAGAAATGCAATTTAAAACAATATAATTGAATCTTCTGGCCGGATAATCTACCGTAATATCATCGACCCCTGCCAATTTATACATAAACCCAATAGATAATATGCACATAAGTATCCATATTACGCTTCTATACTTTATTTTCCTGTTTTTCAAATTCAAATTACAACGTGCAAATAAAGTTCCAACCCCAAAATAAAATTGTGCAATAAAAACTAAATCAATATTGTGAAAAGTAATCTCTTTTCTCACAAATAAATATCCAACTATATAAAGAATAGTTATACATAAAGCAAATACTTTGTTTGCATATTTCTCAAAATGTGCAAGTATCCCTCCCCAGATACATGCATGTAGCAAACAAATGCCAAATAATACTTCCAAAAACCAGCACGCGCCCATCCACCAAACATAATTAGCGTCAGCAGAAAAAAACTGCCAAAATGTATTTTTCAGTCCGATATAAGGTAATCCTTCTCCCCATATAATTGAGTAAACACCCAGATAGTTGAGAAACGACATTAAAAATGTCCCCAAAACAAAAATCGTTATCAAAGGAAAAATCAACGTATATAATCTATTCCACAATGTTTTTATATTCCGTCCTTTTCCCCAATGTGTACAATACCCTGAAATAAAAAAGAATGCAGCCATATGGAATTGATATATATATCGGTTAAAACGCCCTGTAGCATGTCCTAATACCACCAAAATAATAGCTAACACTTTAAAACAATCAATCCAAAAAACTCGATCTTTATTAACTCTATCTGTCATAAAAAACCTCCTGATTATTCCCAATTATCTTGTCCAGACATGCACATTTATATTTCTCTATCCCCAAAAACACGAATGCAACCAGCAAACCTATCAAAGTAGTCATAGTAACTATTCTGCCTATCAAATATCCAGCAGGTGCATACCGAAACTCTATTGCATGCATTCCTTGTTCCACATAAACCCCCTTTCTGTAATAATCGCACTCTATAACAGGAACCTTTTTGCCATCAATATATGCATTCCACCCTGGAGCATCACTTTCTGCCAGAACAAGGATTCCGTTTTTTTGCGTACTGCAAGTTAATTGTATTTTGTTATTTGTATACTTCTCTATAGTTACTTTTGAACTATTATCAGAGGAACTTATTGTCTGCAGGCAATCCGCAATCTTCTGATCTGCTACATTAACCAACACTTTTGTCGAAGGGTCAAAATCTGGCGCGTTTATTTTTGCGAAAACATCCTCTTCAGAATCTGCATCAGAATATTCTTCATACTCATAACAGATCCAGGCCTCCCCGATCCAATTTTTATTCTTATAAAGCAACAACGTTTGTCCCGCATCGGCATCATACGATGGATAAATATTTTCTATTGTATTACAGAATTCAAAATTTTCATCTAGCAGTGCTGCATGTATCCAGTCAAGATAGGCCTCCTCCTCGCAATCCGCCACAACAAAATACTTAACATTATTTAATATCAATCGCTTAGCTAAATCTAAATCCCAGTGCGACTCCAGTGTCTTATGATATATCGGTTCCCAATATCCTTCTGTTGAATAGCCTCCAACATTCGCTGCTGCATTTGCGGAAAACTTTCCCACACCTCCCCATGTCATAACACGATATGGGGCAACAGCATCTGTTTTATCCTCGGGCGCAAAAACCTGCTTATATCCTGTTGTTACCCTTTGATACTGCTCATTCATAGTTTTGGCAGTATATTTCTTCTCATAATTTTCAGCTTTTACATTGTACACATTCACTATACAAATACATAGCATCAAGGCAAAATATACTATACGAAATGGCTTTATTTTATAAGCAAAAAACAACACAATTATAATTATCAATAAAGTAGACGCAAAAATATATTCTTTTGCCGTTGCATTTACCGGCAGCAACGCATGTACTACAACAAGCAATTCAATAAGCAATACTAATGGATAATTATATACCATATTATGTTTATGTTTTAGCAGAGCGCCGAAAGACTCTACTCCAAATGCTATTAGCAGAGTCTTAGCAAATGGCATAAAACTTACGCTATACAAATGTGTTTCCCGTAACCGATTGACAAAAGGAATATAGTATAAATACTCAGCCGCAATTATACTTGTAGACATAAACAATGTAACTACAAACAATACTTTTCCATAATTCAAAAGAACTTTTTTGGCATTTCCCTTATATACACGTTTAGAGAAAAGTCCCAGAATTACAAAAAACATGGCCAAAACATGATAATGTACCCCTTGAAAAACATTACGGATATTATCAATCGTATCTTCATGCGCATAGAATTCTGAAATATCGACTCCCTTATCTGCCCCCACAAATCCATCTATTCCCACGCGCAATAAATCAGGACTCTGCTCTAAAATAGGGAATAAATAGATTGCTGCGATTCCAACCCCAATCACCCCCGCCACCAAAAAGCACATTGTCATCCTTTTGATTCTTTCTATTGCATCACTTAGGCAATTGTAAACAAAATCCATATAAATCCAAACCAGCCAGATCAATCCAATTAAAACAATGCCTTCTACCGCTCCTTGAGCTAACTGTTGAAGGCAAAACAAACCAAACGATATACCCGCCGTCAATGTCCAAACATTAATTACTCTATTCTTTTTTACTGCCTTGATGATAAATAAAATAAATATCGGCATCCAACATAGTTGCGGGTATCCATAGCCCAACACCGGCATTCCCAGTAACACTCCGCATATTGATGGAACAATACCCAATTTTGCTTCTCTGCATAAAAAATAGCAGCCATAAGATCCAAGCAAATAATGAATCACATAATAAACTGTAACTGCATAATATGATACGATTCCCGAAGATGTGTCGTAAAATATCTTTCCCAATAATATAGTAATTGGATAGAAAGGCGACGTAAAGTTATGAAGGCCTGATACCCCCCCCAAATGTTAGGATTCCAGAGAAATAATTCGCCGTTCGACAATGCTCTTGCTATCTCAGAAAAATTCACACCCCAACCGTACGCATTAAAATCACCATCCAGAGTATCCACCCATGCCCCTGTAAACAAGAACAAAATACATACTCCAATAATTCCGCACGCAATAATATCAAACCTAATGTCTCCACTTCTTTTTTGTCTATTTATCATACTGTGCCCTCCCCTTTTTCATCTTCATATAGTTTTTTACAAAAATATACCATACATTTTCTCTTTATGCTATATTCCCATCACTAGCCAACATCTTATGTCTTACTTTCCAACAGCTGTCTGAGCATCTCTCCTATGTTCAAACTCTTCAACCCATTGTTCGCAGTTCTGTCCGGCTGCATCTCCTACAATCAGCAGAGTTCTTGTTTTTCCATAAATAATACTGCTTATATATCCGCAGCGTATCAGCTCGCACATGAGTCTTTCCGGATCGCTGTCAGCCGGCGTTGAAATGTCATTCACAAATATATGCGTTATTCCGCATCTTCCGATATACTCGCCCATGCTGTCTACATCGGCTAATATGGCAGCATTGCTTGTCGCAATGTCATGCCATCTTTCCGTAATGCAGTTAATACGCACCAGTTCATACACATCGTCTGTTGCTGCAATGCACTTATTATCCGGATTTTCATTTACTGTGGAGAATACCTTGCTTTTCTTATTTTTTCTGTCCTGCTTCGCCTGCTGATCGATATATCCTTTGTTAATCAGCTTTGCCTCCGTAAAGCCATAGGACCACGTCCAATTTGTGAAACCGGAAACAATAATATTAAAATATATTGCTGCATACATCCCCAGATACAAAAAATCAATATGATTCATCAGATAAGACCCGCAAATTACAATCGCCATAATATAAAACAGCAAAAAATAATTTCCGTCATACTGTCCCAGTATAGCAATGCCAAATACGACAGAACCTGTCAACAGTCCCATCAGCCAAATCCATTTAATATATATTTTCTTTATCCTTATGGCAGCAAATAAAGTTGCTAAAATTACTAAGACAAGCGGCAATGCCGTTCCCCACGCGATAATAACATGGTCAAACGTTGCAGGAAATATAAAGTATCCCAAAAGACCCTTCCAGATTTTATCTATTACATTGACCGAGTTGATAGCCACTTCATTGATGCCCCGTGAAATCGCATATGGATACTTGACCGGCAGCCCAAACCAATCGTACAGACGCCCCAGATAGGCTATCAGAGGGCTTCCCGTTATAACAAATGTCCTCCCCCAAATAATCAACAAAGCCAGAATCCCATGGAACAATATCAGCAAACCGCTTATATTTATTTTGATCTTTTTAAATCGAATAAATGGCAACATCCCCAATACAATCACTGTGGTAAATAACAGAGAGGTCATCTTACAACCATAAGAAATCAGCAGACTCACTATTCCGGTATAGAAGCATGCCACTTGCCCTTCTTTATATGCCAGATAAAGCATTAAAATCCCCGTCAATTGCAGCAGACATGTTATTACATCCGGTTTCACTGTCATCCCCATATTCATTAAACAGGGAAGCGAGGCCACTATCGCGCATATGATCCATGCATTTTTTTCAGCCGTAAGTTCCCGCACAAAGTAATAGCAAACAATAACTATTGTCAACGCCAATAGCGCACCAAACAGAAACTGATAATTCCAAGACCGAAATTTCGTCAAGGGCAGCAGGATTATCTCATATCCCTTAGAATACAGGTAGGTAAAGCCCACTAGATGCAAATCCTCAAATATACCTTTGGATGAATGAGCCAACACATAGGATGATCGCAAACCATACCAGAGCGCATCGTAGTCATTTTGCAGCCCCACCCGGCCGATCTGAATCAATACGCTGGTTTCAATACATGACAATGACAAAGCATCAGCTGTCAGGGAAGCGGCATGCCCTATGCATTTCTTCACATTTTGAAATATATAGTTTCTATTTACCCAGAATCCTATTAATGCAAATATCAATATCCCAATCCAGGAATTAGTCACAGAATACACCTGAAACCATGATAATAATCCGATTACCATACAGACAACGCTGAATCCGCAAATCAAACTGCCTATACAAAATACACCAAAGCGCAAAACATCCTGTTTCGCCGAAAGAGCCATTCCCAATGAACCCGCCAGTATAATCAGCGCAAAATAAAGTACAGAACCAAGCAACGGCAATATGGTCTGAT
Source organism: uncultured Lachnospiraceae bacterium (assembly GCA_947624055.1). Lineage (GTDB taxonomy): Bacteria > Bacillota > Clostridia > Lachnospirales > Lachnospiraceae > Choladousia. The sequence continues at coordinate 18,364 of CANQIW010000007.1, read as the reverse complement.
GCAAGTAAGCAGCAACAAGCAGCAGAAGTGCCGCCGCCACCAGCTTTTTAATCAGGCCCTTTATCCGTGTATTAATTATCAACGCAGCCACAGAAAATATCACTACTTCCAGCAACATGCTTTGTCCCTGACGCGTGTGGAGATGGTAATGGAACACTTTACCGTTTCCAAACAATTGATACAATTGCGAAAACAGTAAGCCAATATACAGAACAGATATTAGAATTCCTTTCATATATCGTCTCATACATTCCCTCTCCATACCGGATCTATTGCTCATGTCAAATCACGGATGTAATATATTGCGGCCATTGCAGAGTAAAATGTTTACCGCAACAACTGATATGCTCTCTCATAGTCAAATGGTTTTAAAATATCCTCGCCTCTTCCGAGGATCATTTCCCCCGCTCTGACTCTGGCAATAAATGGCATTACCTCTTCCGGATGCATAGAATACGCCCATTTCATATGAGGTTTTTCTTTCCTGTAATAATGATCCGGCTTGAAACCGTCCAATACAGATATAACCGGAAAACCGCTGAGAGCCGCCTCATAAACAATTGAGGAACTGCCGTTTGTAACTACCAGGCTTGCATTCTCCATGATATCATAGACACTTATCTGAGGATCCAGGATCGTATAACCCTTTTCTTCCAGAACATTCAGCACAGGCCTCATTTTTTCAAAGGAAGACGGCTTGATCAGAACCGATTTGTCAATCATGCCTTCTATCCATTTCGCGAATCCGCCAATCCCAAATCGTTCAATAGACATCGCCATATTCGAAGGAAAATATACGACTCTGTCATGCCCCGTATAACCTTGACAGCAGGAAAATCCCCTTTCTTTTTTTATCCAGCCGATCTCCTCCACCTGATTATTCCGTCTTTTCGCGAAATAATACTCATTGTTTATATAGGGAAAAAGTACAAGATCGAACAAATCAAGGTACCGGTCTTCGCCAACTCCAATTACCTGTCCCAAATCATGCGTATACAAAACAGTTTTTATTGGTTTTAAGTACTCTATGATTTCAAGGTTTGAAAGAGAATATTGGTATGAAGACACAGCCGTGCGCAGGTTTTCACAATCCAATCCGACATGGTCAGATGTAATATATATTATTCTCTCCGCATTTTTTGATATCTCCATCATCCGGGATATTGACTCTCTCGATTCAGTATCTACCTCCAGAACATTCTCTCCGCGCCCTCTCATATACTCGGCAAGCGAGGTTAACACATATCTTGATTCAGAACCAGCCATAACATACAGACATTCATTCTTCATCTTTGATTTTCCCTCTTCTTCTCGCAATATATAAAACAGGGGTAGTGGCTCTTCGGTGCAGCTCGCTTACTTTACCAAGCGGATAATACCCTCCATAAGCCACATATGCCCTAGTCGTCTCCAACGGAGTAATTCCTTCCATACCACACACATAAGCCTCTATTTCAAAAAAACCGCTTTCATGCAATCGGCTTCTTATGTGATAGTCAGACATAAGATATCGTGCACAGCAGGATTCAAACTGTTCTGAATAATTTCTCTCCCCGGAATACCAGATATCCTTTTCCATGTCAAATATGCGAAAATTTGTCACTGTAAACTGGCACTTTCTTTTTTCCGATTCCGCTAAATTGCAAATCTCCCCGCAAAAGATCAATTCCAGTTCGTTGCAACCCGGCGCAAGAATTGTGTCTATATCAAATGCATGCTCATCTCTGCTCATGTCCAGCATTTGAACATACTCCCCGCACCTCACAATAATGCGGGCTTTCGGATTCGCCGTATAAGACTCAAAGCACAGCCGGATCAGTTTATAGCATTCGAAACTGTTATAAACAATAATCCTTCCTACATGATCCTCTCCCACAAACCAGCGCCAGCAGCTGTCTCCGTCTATTTCTGTCTCACCAAATCCCTTGTCCCAGATAACCTGAAAGGAATTATCCTCTGCACAAGGCATGAGAAAAACAAGAGAATCCTTTATTCTGGTAGTATTATCTTTCAGACGCTCATCTTCTATGAATTGATACGCGCTCTTCATATCCAGGAGAAACAATCGTTTGCAGTCCTCTTCCCCCTTATTCCAGTTCTGTACCTTTTTTTTATTCTCCGCCTGATCTATTTCCTTCAGATTACCGCCCGCTATATTTCCTATAATACAACATTCTTCTCCGACTTCTGCCAACTCCTCCAGTTTTGCAAACAACTGGCGAATATCACATTCCGCCAGCATCTCTCTTTCTATAATAAGATTATCCGCCTCCGGAGGAAAAACATTTTTTCTTTTCCAATCTATAAACACACATATCTGTCCGGTATGATTCCTTACAGACCTTTCCATATGTTCAATTCTAGCTTCTGTTTCTATAACTTTTTCTTTGACAGTTTCTTCTGTTTCTATGACTTTTTCCTTAACAGTTTCTTCTGTTTCTATGACTCTTTCCTTAACAGTTTCTTCTGTTTCTGCAACAGCTTCCAATTGCTTTTTTATATCTTCGATCATTTTAAAAAGCCGCATGGCACGTTCTCCTTATCAGATCCCCTACTCACCCTTTTCTCTAGATATAATAAAGAAATACTGCCTCGTTTCTACCCTGTTGTTCAAAGAATCGTCCTCGTACAGATAGCCCTCTTCTTCAATATGAAAACCATTTTTAATCAATGTGCCTTCCATTATTTTGTAATACTCATTTCTGGTGCGATAGATTGCATTATACTCTGTCTTTAGCTCGTCAGAATAGAAATCTTTCAGGGTAAGTCTCTCTTCTATGCCAACAGGAACCCGAATATAAATCCTCGTATCTGCAGCGCATATGTCATTCAAATCATCAAACAATTTTCCAATATCCTGATCATTCAGATAACACAGGATACCTGCCAGGAGGATCCTGTTGCAGGCATATTTTTCTGATCCGGATTTGTCCCATCCCGGATTTTTAAACACCTCTTTTATTTCACCTGTATCCGCAATATAAAAACTGCAGTTCGGTTGCTGCACCCGTTCTCTGGCAATTCCAATCATCTTACTGCTGAAATCCGTTCCATAATATTGTTTCATTTGGGAATCCCCGAGAATATCCGCCCACCTTCCCACGCCGCAGGCAATGTCAAGAACCACGCTTTGAGGATCAATCCGTAATAAAGGCAAAATCCTCTGTTTTTCCATTTCATTTCTATTTTTTACTAACTCACTATTGTTATCCTGATACATAGTAGCTCCATAGGGATTCGCATCATTATATTTTTCAGCTCTTTCCTCAAAGAAAGCTTTGGTATCTTTATAAATCAAATCCACTTTTGTTTCCTTTATTCGCATAGTTGTCACCCCATACCATTATATTTTTCATCCATCATGGCTATCTTTACTATTTCATCGCAAAGCACTGTCAAAGAATCAATCCCGGTTCCAACATAATCTACCCGAATATCCGTGCATCCCGAAACAACCAGATCAACTCCTTCCTCCTCCAGCAGATATCGTTCTACTTCCCGGAATATCTGTTCCGGCTTTTCAGAATACCCCCCCCCTTGCGTATTTACTAATCTATGCTTGTTCTTTATATTGCAAATGCCTTTTGTAACCAGCTTTTGGTATGAACCACTTGGATATACGACATGAACATTCGGGCAAATCTTTTCAATATATCTGTCATAAATTCTGTATTTCACACAACCATCACTCGCCATAATGCCGACCTTTTTCCTGCCGCTCTTTTTTATCTCAAGGACAGTGGCTTCTATCATGTCTATAAAAGGGATCTGCACCGCTGCTCTGATTTCGTCAATCGCATAATGAGCCGTGTTGCAGCACATGCATAATCTTGTCGCCCCACATTTTTCCAGTTTCTGCGCTATATCAATATAGCCCGGAATAAAACTTTCTCCTTTTCCCTCCAGAAACATACTCCGCGATGGAACCTGCGTAGCCTGCCAAACGATCATTTCCGGATGATGGGCATCGCGAAATGCACCGTTTAAAGTTATTCTGCGTTCTATCATATCACAGAGTTTGTTTGTCGCCGCAACGCCGTTGCCGCCTATCACGCCAATTATCTCACCCATATTTAATAATCCCAGCTTTCTATAAATTTCAGCGCGCGTTCATAATCATCATACGTATCTATGTCACACGCCCTTATTTTGATCCCCTTCATAGGCAGCCATGGTTCCAATTGATTAAAAACATTCCCTGAAGTATAATGCAATTTCTTCTTTTGTATGCAGGCCGGACCGGTCCATTCATAATCACCGATTTCACGGGAAAACGAGTTTACCACCCCCCCCTCTCCGATTTTTACAAATACGGCATCGTCAGACATTATGTCCGCATAAGCAATGAATTCACCTTCCGTTTTCAGCAGCTTCTCCATATCATGCGGATGAATCAGCAAATCCCCATCCACTTCAAGTACATATTCATTCGCATGTCTGGCTCCGAGATAGAAGCTTGTTCCTGTCTTCGTCTCGAAATAATTGTGGTTATACACAAAAATGATGTCCCGTCTGTACTTCAGCACTTCATTGATTACATCATTCGCCTGAAATCCTACCACTACTCGAATGTCCTCAACATCTCTCAACAGTTCAAGCTGCCATGAAATCAGACTCCTCCCATTAATATTAATGAGAGCTTTCGTAGTAGCCAATCCAAGTCTGGAACCTATTCCGGCACAACTTAACACAACTGATTTAGCAGTCGACATAAAGACTCCTCCTGATAAACAACATAATCCGCAATGGACAAAACACTTGCCGCAGGATTATGCGTCATTCCGGTTGCAATTGAGATATCCGCCAAACGCATTCCTTCAAGATCGTTGTTGCCCTCCCCGATAAGCACAACTGTATATCCTTCATTTTTCATTTGTTCAACTATCTTTTCTTTTCTCAAGATTGTGGTAAGCTTCTTCACCGCGCCATTCTCCAAAGTACACTCGGATCCATGGAATTCACAGCCAATTTTATCTGCAAGCTTGCTTGTCCAACATCTCAAATTTCCCGTTGCGACAATGCAATCACTACGATGTTTCTTTATAAAGGCTACCACCTTCTGATACAACTCAACTCCGGCAAGGAGCTCGTTAATCTCATCAACCGGATATTTGCCCAGAATATATGTTCTCTTTATAAAAGACTCTATAAAAGGCACATTGCCCTCTACCATTTGTTCCGTCAATTCAACGATAGCACTCTGATCATGAAAATGTTCCGTAATTGTCGGCAACGTCTCCTGTTTTGTCACTGTGCCATCCAAATCGAAAATAAACTTTACTTTTCCCATCATCCAAAAAATCTCTCCTCCAGCATCAGACACAGCGTATGATAAATCGGCAAATGCAGCTCCTGTATCTTGTATGTCTCCCTCTCATCGACCACGATCGCCACATCCGCCCTGTCTTTCAGCTTTCCTCCGCCTTTTCCGGTAAGCGCGATGCATTTCAGTCCCTTCGCCTTCGCTGCAAGCGCCGCATAATTGACATTGGCCGAATTGCCGGAAGTCGAGATCCCCAGAAACACATCGCCCGCGTTTCCATAGCCAAAGACGCCCTGCGCCAGTATCAGCCTACCGTCCACATCATTCAGGAAAGCCGTTGAGAGACCGACATTTGCATTCAGGGAAATCGCCGGAAGCGCGCCCTGCAGCTTATCTCCCAGCATCGCGCCCTCCTCCGCGTCAAGCTCTGACAGCCTGCGTCGGAATTCAGCGCTCAGCGGCCGTTCTTTTACAAAGCCTTTCATCAGCTCTCCCACGATATGCTCCGCGTCCGCGGCGCTGCCTCCATTCCCGGCGATGAGCAGCTTATGTCCCGAAGCATAGCAATCTTCCAGGAGTTTGTACGCCAACCAGATATCCTCCCTGCAGCCTAGCAGTATCGGATATCTCTCTATCAGGCAGTCTAACATATTTTCTATCGCATCAGCCATCGCTTTCTCCGTTTCTCAGAATGATTTCCGTTACAGCAGCATAGAGATCATCCGCAATGTAATCAAATTCATGATAGCCGTCCTGCTCCAGACCACGCCCATATCCAGTTCGCACCAATACGGTTTTCAGTCCGAAATTTTTCCCGGCTTTTATGTCGCTTTGGTTATCCCCGATCATCCACGACCCGTCTTTTTCTATATTATAGTCCGCACACGATTGTTCAAACAGTCCGACCGCAGGTTTGCGGCAGGAACATTTTACTCTATATCTTCCGATTCCGGCAGTCGGATGATGCGGGCAATAATAAAATCCGTCTATTGAGGTATTCCACATTCTCAGCTCAGAATTAATGTATCCATGCAGCGCTTCCACCTGCTGCTCCGCATACATTCCTCTGGCAACCCCTGCCTGATTCGTCACAACGATAACGAGGTAACCGTTATCCTTCAGAAGTGAGATCGCCTCCGGAACCCCTGGGATAAACTGAAAATCCTCTTTGCGGTATAAATAGTTCTTTTCCACGTTTATCGTTCCGTCGCGGTCCAGGAAAACCGCTCTCCGGTTACAGCTCAAACCTGAAATCTCCTTCCGGTATCTGTACATTCACAGAATCATAATTCCAGCGCCGGCTGTCCATCGTCCACGCCTGTGCCCCTCGCAGTTCAAAATTCCAGTCTGCCAGCTGACCGCCTGCATCCTGCATCCGTTTTGCCACTTTATGTTTCACATTATACGGGCAATACATCAGCAGATAACCGCCGCCGCCTGCTCCAAGGAGCTTTCCACCCAGAGCGCCAGCCTTCATCGCTTCTTCGTACAGCTCGTCTACCTGCGGATTGGTAATCCTGCTGCTCATTCTCTTCTTGCTCTTCCATCCGTAATCCAACAGCTTACCGAAATTATGCAGATTGCCTTTCAGAAGCTCATCCTTCATCGCATAGGCCAAAGCCTTTACCTCTGTCATAGCCGCCACCGCGTCACCCCGGTTCTGTCTGTAATTATCCACCTGGTCCGCTATGATGTTAGCTGATACATGGACATTACCGGTATAGCACAACAGCAGATTGTATTGGAGTTCGTGAATGACGTCTTTCTTGATCCGGAGAGGATTTACAACCACATTGTTCCGCCCATGGAACTCTATAAAATTAAACCCGCCAAAGGTCGCCGCGTATTGATCCTGATATCCGCCCTTGATCCCCAGAACCTCCCGCTCTACATGATAAGCCAGATCCGCCATCTCATACGCGTCCAGATTCACACCCTTCCACTTTGCCATCGCAATGAGAAGAGCCACCATCACGGTCGAGGAAGTGCCGAGTCCTGAACCGGGAGGCGCGTCACACTGAAGGTATACCTCGCAGCCCTGATCGATGCTTAATGCGTTCAGCGCCGCCTTCACCAGATCCAGTTTTCCGTCATACACATAGTTTTCTCTGGCATTGTACTTTACCGTCATGTCGAAATCAAGCGAATGTACTGTGATCTCATCGCTTTCCTTTGGCAAAATAGAGCAGTATGCGTACTTATTGATCGTGCTTCCAATGATAGCGCCGCCATGTTCTACACAGTATGGCTCTACATCCGTTCCCCCGCCGCCAAAGCTGATACGCAGCGGGGCGCGCCCCCTGATTATCATTCTAGTCCTCCCTTGTTATCACTCCGGATTCAACGTCTCTTATGAATCTGTAATAATCTTCCGGAACCCCAATGTCAATAAAATAGCCGTTATTCACTACAGCGCCGATTTTCTTCCCTGTCTCAAGCATAGCCGGAATCATCTCATGTTCAAGGGAGCATTTCACTCCGAGCGGAATGTCTGACAGCACTTCCTTATTCATAACGTAAATACCGCCATTGATCAGTCCCGGTCTCGCTACGTCTTCCTTTTCATTGAACCCGGACACCCTGCTGCCCTCCACACGGACACTGCCGTACCGTGAGATATCCGAAACTTCACGCAGCACGAGAGTCATGTCGTAATCGTCCTGCTGAAACAATGTGATTACGTCTCCATACACCGCCCGATAAAAGGTATCCGCATTGAGGACTAAAAAATCGTTCTCCGTCAGATGTCCCTGCGCGTTTCTGATTGCACCGGCCGTTCCCAGAGGCGTCTCCTCATAAGAATAAGCGATCCCAAGTCCCCACCTGCTCCCATCTCCGAAGTAATCCTCTACCATATTTCCCTTGTAGCCAACCGCCATCACAATCTCAGAAATGCCGTGGCTTTTCAGTTCCATAAGCAGATATTCCATGAACGGCCGGCCACATACGTCTGCCATAGGCTTGGGCCGGTCGCTGACTGCTTTCCGCAGTCTTGTCCCCAGACCGCCCGCTAAAAGTATTGCCTGCATATTGTTCTCCTCAGCGAAAATCCTCTTCTATCGCCGCCCAGACAGCATCCATACTGAATTTTGTCTTTGCAAAATTCCGGCACAGCTCTGACCTGCGGGCAAGCTCTTCCACATCGTCGTACAGCTCTGTCACGGCCGCGGCAAACGTTTCCGCGTCGTCCGCGATATTGACCACCTGTTCGATCCCCTCAATTCCTTCCGCTCCGACAGAAGTTGTCACCATGGGGGTTCCGTAATACAGCGCCTCTACCACTTTCCCCTTCACGCCTGCGCCATAGCGGAGCGGTATCGTCACAAGTCTGCATGTACGATACAGCTCCTGAAGCTCCTCCTCCGATACAAAGCCTTTTACCGTGATCCCGCCGCCATCCAGCCTGAGAACCTCAGCCGTGGGCTTTGACCCGACAATATAAAAGGGAATTTCTCTCTTCTCACGGATCTTCGGATAGATCTCTTTTGCAAACCAAAGGACGGCGTCTATATTCGGCGGATGCCCGAAACCACCCACAAACAGGAGCCCTTCACGCTTCGCAAAGTCCTTCGGAATATCCTCCGGAAAGGTCTTATACGCATACGCGGTAATCGCCTTCGCTGGTATCTCCGGATCAAGCTGACGGATCTCCTCCACCTCGACGCAGGACGGATAATAACTGATATCCGCATTGCGCATAAGATATAATTCTTTTTCCTTCCACGCCTCGGACTCCTTTAATTTCTCCGCGTCCCCAGTCAGCTCGTATTCCCGTTTCAGGCGCAGGAAATGAAGATCATGTCCGTAGTAAATACATTTGATCCCGGTTTTCTCCTTCAGGAAGTCAATATATTTCACCGCGATGTGCGGCCGATTCAGGAAGGCAAAGTCGATATATTTCTGATTATCTGAAATCCACTCCTGCCAGTGCTGCGCATACCACGGACCGTACAGCACCTCAATTCCCATCTGCTGCAGAATGGTAGTATACGGCTCATGCTGAAAGAAATTATCCCCGATAAATTTCACCACATAACCATTCTCCACAAACATTTTCAGATATTGATAGATCGTTTTGGATCCGGCGTCCTTGTCAAACTGCGGAACATAATGATCGACCATCAGTACAACTTTTTTCCCGCCTGTCCGCTCTCTTGCCTTAAAGACATCCTGTCCCTGCGCATACTGTCCAAAAAGCTCTGTCCGCCATTTCTGGCGCAGCTTTCGGCTGTTTTCTATCTGGTACTGTTTTACACCCGAATTGAGATCCGTCCCGTTGGATTTCCCCTCGAAGTGCACCACCACGGACAGCGGCTGATAGACCACCTTATATCCGGCCTTTCTCACCTGAAAAGCAAGATCTGCGTCCTCACAGTAAGCCGGCGCAAAGAGCTCGTCAAAACCTCCCAGCTGTTCCCACAGCTCCCTGCGTATCATAATAGACGCGCCGGAAATATAGTCCACTTCCCGCACATAATTGTACTCCGGCTTCATGGCGTCGTCGTTCCGTCCGTAATTCCAGCCGCTTCCGTCCCTCCAGATGATCCCCCCTGCTTCCTGAAGCGTCCCGTCCGAATAGACAAGCTTGGAGCCAGTCATACCGATCGTCGGATCCTTCTCCAGCAGATCCACCAGCGGCTTCAGCCAGTCCTTCTGCACCTGCGTGTCATTGTTCAGGAAAAGAATGTATTTTCCTCTGGCCTTCCGCGCCGCCTGATTGCAGTTTCGCAGAAACAGCAGGTTCTTTTCCGTTCGCGAAACGACCAGGTGATCGACCACATCCTGAATATGCTCCGTCAGATCATTGGAACAGTCGTCCGCCAGGATTACCTCGTACGCGACATCTCCGCTGTTCTGAACGATTGACTCGATACAGTAATAGGTATATGTGAACTGATTATAAGCCGGAATCACTATAGAAACCACAGGCTCCTCGAATACCGGCAGCACAATCCTCCGGCACTCTTCCAGTGAGGTAAGCTCCTCATATATCTTTTCATTCAGATCAATCTGGATCTGTTTGAGCTCACCCTGATGGTAATCCCGCATCAGATGCTGCCATGCTCCGCGGAGTCCTTCCTCCCTGCAGTAGCCGAACGCGATTTCCAGCTTGGGGATATTGACCCTCTTTATGATCTTCCACGCCGCAATCAGTTTTTTGGCAACGATTTTCGGCACAAACAGAATCACGTCCAACACCCTGCATCCCAGACGCATAATTCGGAACATGATTGAATTTTTAATCGCGATCAGCTCTCGCTCCGCCGGAAGCAAAAGCTCGATGTGGCCGACCTTGTTCAATACCTCCTGCTTCAGACTAGAAATCTCCCGATTAAGACCGAAAATCTCCTGATTCAGTCCATCGATTTCCCGTGTCGTATCGCTTCTGATCTGCGCAATATCCCGTTCTGCGCTGGCTTTCAGTTCAGCTTTCTCCTGCTCAAAGCGCCCATGCTCGCTGACCAGCTGATTCCGCAGACAGGCCTCACTGTTTCTCAGCTCTCGGATCTTTTTATTTTTGTCCGCAAACATACGCGGGATATCCAGTATACTTGCCTCCAGCTGCTTGCCAGACCGTTCGGAAGGCTCCGATAACTGCCTGTATGCCTTCTCCTCTCCTATGATCCGCTCTGCCTCCTCCTCAAACTGATGAAAATAATCCCTGGTCTGCTTCCGGACAGACTGCAGATCTGACGACAACATACCCAGTATCTCATCCAGTGCTTCTTTATTGCAGGCGACCAGATCATCTCTTCCCACCGTCTGTGCAAACAGCCCTCTGAACTTACTGGTATTCCTGAGACTTCCGCTTTCCCCGAAAAAGGCGACCGGAACCGAGCCTCTGCGGATCCCTGCAATAGTCAGGTGCATTCTCCCGCTTATCACAATATCGACTTCCGAGAGGATCGTGAGCAGCTCAGCCTCCGTACAATATCCCTCCACACAGATTGCGCATTCAGCATTGCCTTGTGCTTTCAGGTAATGGTAAGCCATCTGGATGTAGCGATCATCGGACAGATTGTCCTCCCACTCGCGGATATCGTGCGGGATCAGTACCAGAACCGCATTCGGCAGCTTCTGCAGCACACTGTCGATCATCGTCTGTACATACAGTTTGCGGTTCTTGTCTGTCGCCTGTTTATAGAAACCGCGGAATGAATGCTCACACAGGTTAATCCCGACCGTGATTCTGCCGTCCGCTTTCATCCGTGACAGTGTTCCCAGCACTTCTCTTGTTCTGTCTGACTCTGCGCTTTCACACTGGAATGCGAGATCCGGGAAATAGACACCCTGCCGTCCGGTCTGCGTCTGAAACGCCTCCAATGACTGCCGGTCACGAATATAAAACCGGACTCTATCTCCCAAATTAATGATTTTCTCTATGATATCCTGTTGCGCATCCTCCCGGAACGAACAGGAAAAGACTTCCGCGCTTCCGCCCAGATTGATATTTTTCCGAATCGCATTCAGCCGCGCCATTGTATTCTCGACGCCAAACAGACCATCCATGATGTCCGCGCCGATCACAAACAGATGACAGGGCTCTGTAATCGCATCCGCAAGCTTCTCAAGCGGCACGATTCTTTCCTTAAAATCCTGGTTCCGGTCTACCAGCCACTCCTTCCAGCATTCTTCACGCGGATTCCAGACCTCAATATCTTCCATGCCTTCGAGAAAATTCAGCGCGCCGCGGAGCATCGCCTCGTCGCCCTTGCTGCCGACTCCGTCCGACGGAATGATAACCGTCCGCAAAGCCGCCGCATCCTTTTCTTCCGCGAGCAAATCTCTGTTTTCTTCCGTAACAAGAAATTTGTTCATCGCGGCAGAAAACCCATTTTTTTCATACTCGACCCAAAACGCTTCCCTCTCAGGCGACGGCGAAAAACTCTGTTTCAAACAGGGCTGTTCCCTTGCGGCCTTCTCCATGGTCGTCTCTTCCATTTCAAACATAGGGGAACTCGCATCCAGCAACGCCTGACCCTTTTCTGAGTTTACGATGCACAGAGAAATACCTCTGTTGTCATTCTCCATCGCAAGATCTGCCTGCTCGATTCCCCAGAAATCCGCTATCGTCACGTCCGCGACCCGCTTTGTACTTGTGTATCTGCAATTATGGCAGGACTCCCTCAAAAAATAATTATTCAAAAATCCGAGCATATACGGATCTGCTTTTATGGATTTTATATATGGTTCCCCATTTTCAAAATCAATCTTCAGGCTCCACAGAGACCAGTTCGGTCTTTTGTAGCGAAAATCCACTCGTGTCGCTTTTTGCCCTCTTTTTTCTTCTATATACTTTAAATATTCTGAAAATATCTTCGGGGATGGCACACCGTGACATACGATATCGTACGTATACAGATTATCCCGATTCTCTCCTAGAAAACTGTACAGTCCTGCCACCTGACACGGCGTCCCTCCAAAGAGCACTGTTCTGCCACTGTCAAGCTGCTCCTGCACATCGCGATAAATATTCCCCAGATTACTCTGCACGTATTTGGAGCCCTGAAGACGATACAGCTCCTTCCTGTCCTCAATGCCGATGTGTACAACCCGCAGTTCTTCATCATAGGCAGCTCCATATACAATACCCTGCTTCGCGAGAACCGCCTCCGCCAGAGCGCTGAACAATCCCCCCGACGAGCTTCGTTCACGCACTTCATCATCCTTCACTTTGACCGCATACACCTTCTGCCTGTTCGTCTGAAAGCTTTTCTCCTGCAGAACATGGCAGACCGTCTCACATTTGCGGCACTCGACACATACCTTATCGTCAATAAACGGACGCACAAACCCTTCCTGATCCGTCTCCATCCTGATCGCGTGTTTGGGACATATATTGTAACACGCGGCGCATCCTGTGCAGCTTTCCTTACTACAGAGCATTCCCATCCTCCTGTCTACAGCATCATTCGGCTTTTATCCCGCGGCAAAATTATTTTTCCTCCCAACGGCAATCCATGTGAAGCATTCCCGCTTCATGCAATCCCGGCGATTTCACTTCAAATTCAAACAGGCTGTATATGATATCATAACACTCTTCCGAATTCGGCTTCTGCAGCCTTACGTCCATAAAATATTTCCCTTTCAGAAGTCCCAGCCTTTCTATTGTGTATTCGACCTCTCCAGATTTCTTTGACATGCAGAACTGCTTCGTCATCGATTTGAACGCATTTCCATAGCAGAACACCCAATCGTCTCTCGTGAGACAGATCACAAAGTTCAGCGGCTCGCCGACGGCCTTGCTCTGATATTTCATCGTGACGGTCATCTTGTCGCCTGTGTTGAAGCAGAGCGACTCCCTGCCTTCCGCGTCCAGCAGCTTCACCTCTGTGAACTGAACCTCTCCGCTCCCGTTCCGCCTCGCGTCCGGACCGCACTGCGTCGCGATCTTCCGACAGCTCGCGTTGCGCCGCTTCTCCTCCTCATGCTTTCTCTGCTGTTCTTCCTCTCTTTTCTTTTCCTGCCTCTGGCGCTCTTCCTCCTGCTTCCTTTCTTCTTTCCGGCGCTCTTCTTCCTCTTTTTTTCTCTTTTCATCCTCAAGCTGCATGCGGTATTCCAGCTCTGCGCGCTCCAGACGGGATGCCTCCATCTTCTCGAGATACTCTTTGCATATCTTTCTCGCCGAACCCTCCTGACGGATCACGCCTTCGTCGATCCAGATCGCCCGGTCGCAGAGCTTCTCGATCTGGCCGAGCGCGTGGGACACGATCACGATCGTCGTCCCCTGCTCCTTCAGGCTCTTCAGTTTGTTGAAGCACTTTGTCTGGAAGGAATTGTCGCCCACCGCGAGGATCTCGTCGATCAGCAAAACGTCCGCATCCACGTTGATCGCGACCGAGAAAGCCAGGCGCATATACATTCCGGACGAGTATGTGCGCACAGGATTATCAATGAACTCCTCCAGCTCAGAGAAGCGGATAATGTCGGCGATCCTTCGGTCGACTTCCTTCGCCTTGATCCCGAAGATTGAGGCGTTGATATAGATATTCTCGCGCCCGCTCATGTCCGGGTGGAAACCGGCTCCCAGCTCAATCAGGCTGCAGACGCGCCCCTGTATCTCGATCGTCCCGCCGTTCGGGCGCAGGATGCGGGTCAGAAGCTTCAGCGTGGTGCTCTTTCCGCAGCCGTTGCGGCCAATCAGTCCTACGGATTCGCCCTTCTTTACATCAAAGCTGATCCCCTTGAGCACCTCCCGCCTCTCGTATCGGTTCCGGTTCCAGTGGATCACGCGCTCCCGCAGCATATGTCCCTTATCCAGATAGATTTTAAAATTCTTCCTGACGTCGCGTACCTCGATCGCATTCTCCGGTCTCATTATAATTCCTCCGCAAAATTGCCTTCCAGCCTGACAAACACCAGCTCGCCGATCACCAGCAGGACAAAGCCGATCCCCAGCACGCCAAGCAACGTCCGGAGCGTCGGCGTCTGATGGTAATACAGCAGATTACGGTAAGACATCATGATTGGCGTCATCGGATTGAGCAGCAGGAGTCTCCCCACCTGCTGTCCGAGATTGTTGATGTCATACATGATCGGCGTCGCCCAGATCCAGGCCATCAGAAGCACGCTGACAATATATTCCATATCCCTCAGATACACGGTGATCGCCGAGAAAAACAGCGTAAAGCCCAGCGCGACCAGATACTCGGCAAACATGATGACAGGAAGCAGTACGATATGCCAGCTGATCCCCACCTGCGAAAACAGCAGAAAGGCCAGAACGACTACAAAGGCCAGAAGCATATTCACGAATTTTGCGGTCACGGCGGCAATCGTCAGTATTTCCCGCGGAAAGTAAATCTTTTTTGTCATTTCCGCATTGCTGACGATCGTCCCGGCGCCCTGCCCCAACGCTTCCGTGAAAAAATTCCACGGAATAATGCCTGTCATCAGGTAAATATAATAGTTCTCAATGGAACTGGGAAAAATGACCGTGAACACAAACGTATAGATGATGATCTGAAAAAAGGGATTCAAAAGAGTCCAGAGCATTCCCAGGACAGATTTTTGATATCTTCCCCTCAGCTCTCTCTTTACCAGACTGAATACCATATCCCGATATTCATAGATATCCGTCATTCTCTTCAGCATTTTCCGTATCTACTCCTCATATCATGATCCTGCCCGGCCTTCCATCCGCCGGATCAGTTCGTCGAGCCTGCGATCCGGGCGGTACCTCTCTGCCAGCGCCTTTTCGCTCGCTGAAAGCATCCGCACATCGATATTCCCGGCAATGAGCCGCGCGATCCCGGCCGCGTATTCCTCCGCCGTCTCGCAGTGCAGGTATTCCTTTCCGTCCTCCGCCTCGATCCCCTCGATTCCTATATGGTTCGTCAGCACCGGTATCCCGGCGGACATCGCCTCAAGGATCTTGATCTTGACCCCGGCCCCGAGGAGCAGCGGCGCGGCAAAGCAAAGGCAGCGTTCAAAATATCCGCTCACATCCTCGACATACCCCTCAACCCGAACGCGCTCGCTCTGCCTCTGCAGCAGCGCGCCGTTCGGCCGGCTTCCGACAATGACAAACCGTACTTTCTGATCCTCCAGAAGCGGCATGACCTTCTCGATGAACCAGATCGCGCTCTCGTAATTCTCCGCGCGGCTCATGGCCCCGTAGAACAGAATATCCTTTCCGGCCACGTTTCGGACTACTCCGGAATAATCGTCAAAGTACGGCGCAGACTGAAATAGCCTGCCCGCTCCTATTCCCTGTTCACGCAGAAGCTTCGTATCCTTCGGATTGTTCGTCACAACAAGATCCGCTTCTCTGAGCATATCCAGTTCCAGCCGTTTTATCCTCCGGTACCGTTTTGCACAGAACCACCTCTGCCACGGGCTTCTTGCCGCCTTCCATTTTCGCATATACCCGAGGAAGGTTACATCCTCCTCAATCGAGATGATCTTGCAGTGCTCATAGAATTTCCGTATCTGAGGGGTAAGCATCGCCGCGAATGTCCACTGCAGGATCACAAACTCCGGCACCTCTCCCAATTCTTTGTACTGTCTCAGCAGCTTCAAAAGTCTGCGATACTCATAAGTCGGGCAGAGTCCCGCGTATCTGTCATACGGATTTTTGACAGACCATGCGCTCACCGCCAGACGAAGAAATTTCTGCGCGGGAGAACGATCCATCACATAAATATGATTCTTTATTCCGTACTTTTGCAGATCCAGATCCTTCTCTTCGCTTTTCAGGCAAAGAGACAGCAGGGTAATATCAAACTTACCGCTCTTATGCAGATATTTCAGATAATAGTTATGGTTTTTCCCGCCTGCATGCGCCGCCGTATCGTACGGAGCGTACGGCGATATCCACAAAACCTTTTTCTTGTCCATCATTCTTCCAGACCGATCTGTATCAGACAGCTACTCGGAGAGCGTTTTCAGATACATCTCTGCCGCCTCCGCGGTTCGCTCCATCTGAAACCGCAGCCTTTGCTTTTCGTTTTGAAAATTCTTCTTCGTCGCGGTCCCGCTCTCATGGAGCGCCTTCAGCGCCGGATCATAGAAGATCTTATATCCGCTCCTCCTGCAGCGCAGCGCAAGGAGATACTCTTCGTAAAAGAATCTCGTCTCCGGCCAGAAAGCCTTCCCCTCCTGCCGAACGAAGCCGGGCGTGAAGATCAGGCAGGCCCCAAACGGGACGATATCCTCCCGCAAGGATGCGTGCAGCTCGCTCTGTGCGAGCCGTTCCTGCGTCATGCGCTTCTCAGTCCTCCGATTGTTCCAGTACAGCAACGGATAAAGGATCGGATACAGCCTGAGCGCCCTGCGATTCATCCGCACCGTGTATTCCGCCTCTTCCTTCGTCCGCAGCCTCGTATCCATCGGATTCTGATGCTCTCCCGTGCTGCGGCGTACAATATCCGGTCCCATGACATGGCAGGGATGATCCGCGTATTCTTCGTCAAGTCTCAGCACGAAATCCTTCTGCGTAAACTCAATGTCATTGTTCAGCACCACGATAAAAGAAGCGTTCTGCCGATCCCTGGCAAATGCGTAGCCTGAATTGTTCGCATGAGAGAAGCCGCCGTCCTCCTGAACGAAAAGCACCTCCGTACCGCCGCATTGACGATATCTGCGCATGTTCTGCTCCCGCGTCTTTTGCGGCACATCGACATCGTTGTCCACGATCACAATGCGTATCCGCTCCTGCCGCTCCATGCGCAGGATTGAGCGGACGCACAGGTCTGTGCTCTCATAGTCCCTGTAATGCAGGATCACAAAGCTCACGATATCCATCGGCAATTCTCCACATCCGGACCACGATCCGCGAGTCACTCTTCTCTTCGGTCTCCCAAAGGCAGTCCGTCCAGGCTCCCGCTATCTCTACTGCGGCGCTCATCCCTCTTCCCGGCTGCCCGAGAGCAGACGCGACGCCGGATAGATCGCGCCGGTTCGAACCAGAAGAGCCAGCAGCCACACCGCCGCCTTCTGGGAAAACGGCACCTTCACATCCGCGAAGAGCCGCAGCTTCCCGTTCTTATAATACCCGGGAAAGTACGTTTTCAAAACACGTACGATGTAATCGCACAGCATGTGCATGGTCTCCCGGGAAGCGCCGCGCCCCAAGTCAAAAAAGCAGGTGGCGAGTATCCGCATGACAAAAAGCTCATAAAACTCCGTGCTGTTCCTCACTCCTGTTTTCTGAACCTTCCGGATTATTTCTTCCAATGCCTGACAAGGCGGCTGATAATGCTTAAAACCGCGAAAATTATGCATGGCAGAAGAAGAATGCTGAACATAAAAATAACCGGCCTCGGACAACGTAGCTATTTTATCACATACTGCGCTAAAAAACAAGGAGATCGGCATATCTTCTCCCCGTTCGCCCGGCCGGAACCATATCTTGTGTTTTTCCCAGATCTGACGTTCATACAGATGAGAACAGACCGCCGAGATCCGAAACGTCCATTCCTCTCTCTCAAACCTTATATACGCATCCGGTATCAGGCTCCGCAGGATCCTTCCCGATTCATCCACAAAGCGCAGGCCGCAGATCACCATCTGCGCATCGTTCTCCCGCGCGCACGATACCAGGTGCCCGATATAATCCTCACTGACATAATCATCGCCGTCTATGAACGTCAGGTACCT
>CANQIW010000006.1 GCA_947624055.1 uncultured Lachnospiraceae bacterium | reverse complement strand
GGCGCGATCCGGTAGAAGACATTCATAAGATCAATGCGGAGCTGGCGGCGTATGATGAAACGCTGGCGAAACGCCCGCAGGTGATCGCGGCGAACAAGATTGACGCGATCTATATCGACGGGGAAGCCGATTCCCCCATACAACGTCTGAAGGACGCCTTTGAACCGCAGGGCATACGGGTGTTTCCGATTTCCGCGGTCAGCGGACAGGGCGTGCGGGAGCTTTTGTATCATGTGCAGGAGATGCTGCGCGAGCTTCCGCAGGAGACGACCGTTTTTGAGCAGGAGTATGATCCGCAGCTGCATCTGTCCGGAAGGCCGCTTCCGTTCACCGTGACAAAGTCAGAGGATGAGGAGAACACATACGTCGTAGAGGGTCCCCGCATCGAGAAAATGCTTGGCTACACAAATCTTGAATCGGAAAAAGGCTTTCGCTTCTTCCAGAATTTTCTTAAAGAGAATGGTATCCTGGACGAACTGGAAGCACTCGGTATTCAGGACGGGGATACGGTTCGGATCTACGGGCTTCAGTTTGACTATTACAAATGACAAAAGAATGGCCGGATGTCTGCAGTCCGGATCCTTCTTGTTATGACAAACCAATTGCAACAGACCTTTGTAAGGAGAGTATATGACGAGCAAACAGCGTGCTTATTTGAAGAGTCTTGCCATGACCATGGATCCGATCTTCCAGATCGGCAAGAGCAGTCTGACACCGGAACTCACAGGGGCGGTCGCGGAGGCTCTGGAGAAGAGAGAGCTGATCAAGATCAGCGTGCTCCAGAACTGCATGGATGATCCGCATGAGCTGGCCCAGATCGTCGCGGAGCGCACACGTTCCCAGGTAGTGCAGGTGATCGGCAAGAAGATTGTTCTCTACAAGGAGGGCAAGGAAGGAAAGAAAAAAATCGAGCTTCCGAAAGCCTCCGGGAAACAGAAGTGATCGTGTCGGAGACAGAAGAGTCACAGCTTGGCGGGGAAGTATATTTATGGGCGATACAGCAAAGCGACGTGTCGGTATCATGGGCGGTACGTTCGATCCGATCCATATCGGGCATCTGATCCTGGCCGAGTGCGCGTATGAACAATTTCAATTGGAGACGGTTCAGTTTCTGCCGTCCGGGAATCCGCCGCATAAGGCGGACCGCGAGGACGGAGCGGCAGATGAAGAACGGCTGGACATGGTATCACTTGCGATCCGTGACAATCCGCACTTTTCGCTTGACGCAGAAGAAATGCGCAGAACCGGACTTTCCTATACCAGCGATACGCTGACCGCGCTGCGGGAACGGCATCCGGACGCCGCGTATTATTTCATCATCGGCGCGGATTCCCTGCTTTCCTTTGACAGCTGGCATGAGCCGGAAAGCATCAGTCGAAACTGTGTGCTTCTTGCCGCCGTGCGAAACGGTTTCTCTGTATCCGAAATGGAGCGGAAGATGAAGGAGCTTCACAAGTGCTACGGAACGGAAATTCATCTTCTTCATACACCGTACATGGACATTTCTTCGACGGATCTGCGCGATCGGATCCGGGAAGGGCGCTCGCTGCGCTATTATGTTCCGGATGCGGTGAGAGAGTATATTGAAAAGAAAGGAATCTACAGCGAGACATTCTAATGCAGGGATGAGGGAAAATGGCAGGCTATAACATTCATAAAATGCAGAAAAAGCTGAAAAAATACATGGATGAGGCGCGCTATACACATACGCTCGGCGTCATGTACACGGCGGCTTCGCTTGCCATGTGCCATGGAGAGGATATCGAGCGGGCGCAGGTAGCCGGACTTCTGCACGACAGCGCGAAATGCATACCCAATTCCAAAAAGCTGAAGCTCTGCCGACAGAAGGGCATTTCTGTCACAGAAGCAGAGCAGCGGTCTCCCTATCTGCTCCATGCGAAACTTGGAGCATATCTCGCGCGGGAAAAGTACCATGTGCAGGATCCTGAGATCCTGAGCGCGATAGAGTGCCACACGACAGGGAAACCTGACATGACGTTGCTTGAAAAGATTATTTTTATTTCCGATTACATAGAGCCGCTGCGCTCGAAGGCGGCAAATCTTGCTGAGATACGCCGGCTGGCTTTTTGGGATCTGGACAGGGCGGTCTATGCTACTATGCGCGATACCTTGCGCTATCTGGAACAGGAAAACGCGAACCTTGATAATCAGACGGTTGTCGCGTATAATTATTACAGCGAATTGATCCACAGGAGGGAGGAAACATAAATGGCAGATCATACGGCAAAGATAATGGCCAGGCTTGCGTACGAGGCGCTTGAAGATAAGAAAGCGGTTGATATCACGATTATTGATATCAGTGAGGTCACTGTGGTGGCTGACTACTTTATTATCGCGTCCGGCACGAATCGCAATCAGGTGCAGGCGCTTGCAGACAATGTTGAGGAACAGCTCGGCAAAGCAGGTTACCCGATGAAGCAATCCGAGGGGTACCGCACAGCGAACTGGATTCTCATGGATTATGGCGATATTATTGTCCATGTGTTTGATTCCGAGAATCGTCTGTTCTATGATCTGGAGCGCATCTGGCGCGACGGCAGGACGATCTCCAAGGATGAACTGGAGTGACTGCCGCGCCGCGCGGGCTCCGGCGTCTGAGGTGGGATCGCCGGGACGCGATCCGGCTGCAAAAAATTACTTACACAGAGGTTAGGAAAATGACGGTAGACAAGTCTTTCTTTGTAAAGAGTATTCAGCGAAAAAAAGAGATGATCGTGGCGTATTGCGGGTATACGAATATGCCGTTTGTTCAGTGTGATCCTGAGAGCTACAATGATCAGGTATGGATCTTTGATACGGAGGAGCTGCTTCAGGAGTTCGCCAGACCCTTCACAGAGAAAAAAATATTGCTCAGAGGAGTGAAATATCTGAACAAGGACTTTCTGGGCTTCTTTTCTCTGCTCCACGCGATCGGGGTCAATGAGCTTGTGTTCGTGAGTCAGACGGGCAGGCAGTTTCTGGATCTGGACGATCTGGTGAAAAAGCCGGACTACTCAAAGCTGCCGCCGGAGAAGCAGCCGATCTTCAATCCGCAGCTGCAGCTCACCGGCCTGTATTTTATGCAGGAAATGTCACGGCCTGTCCCGCTTGAAGAAAAGTCCGGGCTGCAGGAGATGGAAGAGGAGCTCGCGGCGAATCTGGTCAAGAGCAGGTATATCCTTCCTGTGGAACTTCTCCCTGGGCCGGAGAGCGACGCTGAAAAGTTCAAAAACCGTAAATATCGGATCCCTATCCTGAAGAATAAAGACGGCAATGTTCTGCAGCCGCTCTTTACAGATATGGCGGAGCTCGCCAAATTTAACAAGGGAAATCAATTCAAGGCGCTTGTGGTTCCGTTCGGACAGCTTATCAGGCTTCTCGTAAAAGACTCCAGAGGCTTTGTACTCAATCCGGCAGGTTTTCATATCGCCATGCCGAAAGAGCTGCTGGAAGGCCTTCAGAAGCGTTTCCGTCCTGAAGCGGCGCAACAGCCGCAAAATACGGCGGAGACAGAGAACAAAGAGGAAAGCTGAACCCTTGCCTTTCGAATGATGTCTGCCGATCGCGCGGATCGTCGCCTGCCGGTCAGAAGAAGCGGAAGACGCCGAACACCTTTCCCAGGATCTGCAGATCATCTACGATAATCGGATCCATGGAATCATTCTCCGGCTGCAGACGGTAATGGCCATCCTCCTTGTAGAAGGTCTTCACTGTGGCGGAATCCTCTACAAGAGCGACAACAATATCGCCATTGCGGGCAGTGGACTGCTGGCGGACGATCACCCGGTCGCCGTCCATGATCCCGGCGTTCACCATGCTCTCGCCTTTGACCCGAAGGATGAAAGACTGATCGTTCGGCATATACTCCGCCGGGATTGGAAAATAGCTGTCTATATTCTGCTCGGCAAGGATCGGCTGTCCGGCGGCAACCGTTCCGACAACCGGAACATTCACCATCTCTCTGCGCAGCATATTGAAAGAATCGTCCAGGATCTCGATCGCGCGCGGCTTCGTCGGATCCCGACGGATATAGCCGTTCTTCTCCAGAGATTCAAGGTGCGAGTGCACGGAAGACGTGGACTTCAGCCCGACTGTCTGACAGATCTCACGCACGGTCGGCGGAAATCCGCGCTCCAGAATCTCATTCTTAATATAGTTGAGGATTTCCTCCTGCTTGTTCGTGATCCTTCCTGCCATGATATGTCCCTCCCGCACATATGTTTTCTTTAGTATAGCACATATGTTCTGAAAAAGCAAACAAATGTTTTCTTTAAAAAAGATTAATAAATACATTCATTTTGTTTTCTTGTTTTATGATGGGACAAGTGATATAATTTTCGCGAAAACAATGAGCCGTGTAAAGTGCAAAGCGACCGTTCCTCCAAAAAGAGGGCGATACCGCTCGGATCCTGTTGACAGGGAACCGCATTTTACAGGGCCGGCACGAAGAAAACTCAGAAAGCGAGGAGAGTAATCAGTATGAAAAAGAGAAAATTACTTGCTGTCATTATGAGCGCAATGTGTATTGCGGCGGCAATTCCGTCCGTACCTGCATTCGCGGACGGACAGAAGGTCGTTACTCTGGGCGCGGATCTGTCCGAAGAGCAGAAGCAGGCGATCCTGCGCTATTTTGGCATTGAGGGGCAGAACATTCTCACCCTCACCATCACGAATCAGGATGAAAGAGACCATCTGGGCTCCTATGTGCCGCTTGAGCAGATCGGCACACATACCTACAGCAGTGCGCTGGTCAATCCGACCAACTCCGGCGGTATTCAGGTCAAGACAGCGAATCTTACATGGGTTACCAGCAACATGATCGCGACGACACTCTCCACATCCGGCGTGGTGAACTGCGAGGTGCTTGCGGCCTCTCCGTTTGAGGTCTCCGGGACAGGCGCCCTGACCGGTATCCTGATGGCTTACGAGTCGGCTGTCGGCACGCAGCTTGACACATCCAAGAAGGAAGTGGCTACACAGGAGCTGATCGCGACGACGACGCTCGCGAACAACATCGGCCAGGCGGAGGCTACCGATATTGTCAATGAGGCCAAGATGCAGGTTGTCCAGGGCAGTGTTGTCAACGACAACGACATCGATGTGATCATCAACGATGTAGCAGAAGAAGAGGACATTGAGCTCTCCGCGGAAGACCGGGAAATGCTCGTACAACTCATGAAGCAGATCGCGGAGCAGAACTATGAATACGAGGACATGAAAGAGACGCTGGAGCGTGTGGAGCAGAATATGGATACGCTGATGAATCAGCAGACTGCAAGTCCAGCCGCTGAGACTCCGACGACAGAAGCCCCTGCTCCGGCTGCTGATGCAGGCAGCACGGATCAGACCGAAACTCCGGAGACCCTTCCCGAGGGAAGCATTCTGAATGGCACCGACGACTCTGCGCTCGGTCAGAATGTTGTCATGGACGCGACAACGCCGGAAGCGATCGAGTCGGAAACTCCGCAGCCTGAGACTGCGCCGGCGCCCGGAGATATCGAGATCACAAGTTCAGACGAGTATACAGAGAATCCGCCCGCGGAGTCCGCTCCGGACGGAAACACAGATATTGTGATCAGTCCTGAGCAGACCGAGACAGGGTCGGACGAAAACGCAGGCACGGAGACAGATCCCGGACAGGGCGGCACAGAAGTGCTTCCTGAGCAGACCGATTCCACCGAAAGAGGAGGGGAGCAGCCGGATCAGCCGGAAACCTCCGCGGATGAATCCGGCATCGACACCATGATGCCGGAGCTTGGAGATCCGATGTTCGAGGTTCCGGAGGCATCGACAGAAGACGAGCCGACAGCACCGGTGCTCACAATGATTCCGGCGGAAGAGATGGAACTGGCGCCTCTGTACAAGGAGGAGAAAGCAGAGCTCCTGCCGGCGGGCATCAATGAGCTCACGATCAGCTTCCAGAGGGACGATATGCTTGCCGGAACGGGCGAGATCAGCCTTGTAAACGGTGCTGATGATTCGATCGTAGAGACGATCCAGGCAAATGATGAAAAGAAAATAAGCATTAAACCGCTTGATCCCGAAGAGCTTGCGGCGCTCGGATGGACTGTTGGATGCAAGGCGACTGTGAAGCTCGAGGATCCGCTTGCGCAGCTTTCTTCCTACTATGTAACGATGACTGAGAATGCGTTTACTTCAGCTGACGGTACCGCAATGACCGCGGCAGTCGAGGACAACAAGACATGGCCGATCCAGACTTCCGAGTATGGATTCTGCATCGACAATGAGGATCTGACTGCAGGAAACACCGTGGCCGGACAGATTATGATGGATGGCACAGCGGCCGCGGCTGCTTACATTGAACAGGCAGATCCGGCGATGATCAGCTTTGATCTGGGCGAGTTTACCGCGTCCGGAACCTTCCAGGCTACGCTCATCGCTGCCGGAAAGACCAGCTTTAACGTATCGTTCTATGATGCGGCCGGGACACTGCTCAACACGATCACATATTCCATCGAGATTGAGTAAACAGAAATTGAATCCTTGATGATGCATTCAGGGGGACTGCCGAAGCAATTCGGCGGTTCCTTTTGCTTTGCTGATTTTGTTCCTGACAGTTTGGCAGGAAGCATACAGGAATATGGATGTATGGGATATTTTCAGAATTTCCTTGACAATTTCCGGGGAAGATGATATGTTTATTTCACAATCCATCTATACGACAAACACATGTTTTTCAAATAGATAAACTTTGAAAAACACGGACGTTTTATAAACAGATTAAAATTTGAAAAACATAAGGGATAAACAATAATATGGAGAAAGCAATTACCTACCACGAACAAGTCAACATTGACAATGTATTAAAGCTCCGCGAGGTACTCAAGACGCTGCCTCCGTTTGCAAAGGATTATTTCCGTGCAATCGAGCCTACAACAAGCACGCGCACGCGAATTTCTTACGCATACGACATCCGGATCTTTTTCCAGTTTATTCTGAATGAAAATCCTGCATTCAGGGGGAAATCCGCGGCTGATATCACTGTGGATGTGCTGGATCAGCTCCAGGCCGTTGATATTGAGGAATATCAGGAATATCTGAAGGTCTATTCCAATGATGACAAACTTTTAACAAACGGCGAGCGCGGCCTGAAACGCAAAATGTCCGCACTGCGCAGCTTTTATGCCTATTATTACAAGCGGGAATTGATCAAGACAAATCCGACGCTTCTCGTCGACATGCCGAAGCTGCATGACAAGGAAATCATACGGCTTGACCCGGACGAGACGGCTGAGCTGCTGGACTATATCGAACATTGCGGAGACCAGCTGACCGGCCAGAAAAAAGTATATTACGAAAAGACAAAATACCGGGATCTGGCGATCATCACCCTGCTTCTCGGCACCGGTATCCGCGTGTCCGAATGCGTCGGTCTCGATGTGTCCGACATTGACTTTAAAAACGGCGGAATCCGCGTTGTGCGCAAGGGCGGTTCTGAGATGATCGTGTATTTCGGCGAGGAAGTCGAAAAAGCGCTTCTTGATTATCTGGAGATCCGGGAATCCATCACCCCGATCGCCGGCCATGAAAACGCTCTCTTCTACTCTACCCAGCGCAAACGCATCGGAGTGCAGGCAGTCGAGAATATGGTCAAAAAGTATGCCCGCGAGATCACGACCACCAAGAAAATCACGCCGCATAAGCTGCGCAGCACCTACGGAACTACGCTCTACAAGGAAACAGGCGACATCTACCTGGTCGCGGACGTTCTCGGGCACAAGGATGTCAACACGACGCGGAAGCACTACGCGGCCATGGACGAGGATCGGCGCAGAAGAGCCGCCTCTGCAGTCAAACTGCGTGAAGGATAAATGAGAAAGAAAAAGGTAATCCCTCTTTTCCCTCATAATGTATGATAGAGATTTTCGTCCAGAATGATCGTAAACGGGCCGTCATTGCAGAGCTTCACTTTCATTTCCGCGCCAAATTCGCCGGTCTGTACCACAGGAACCTGCTTTCTGCACTCCTGAATCATGTAATCATATAACGCCTCAGCCTGCGCAGGATCTCCGGCATCGGTGAAGCTGGGGCGATTTCCTTTCCTGCAGTTGGCATACAGCGTGAACTGCGATACCAGAAGGAGCTGTCCGTCCACGTCCTTCAAAGACAGGTTTGTCTTTCCGTTCTCATCCTCAAAGATGCGCAGCCCCAGCATTTTGCGGAGATAGAAATCCGCAGTCTCCTTTGTATCGCCTGCGCCGACGCCAAGCAATACCAGAAATCCCTTGCCAATCGAACCGATCATCTTTTCTTCCACTTCGACAGAAGCTTCTGTTACGCGTTGGATCACAAGTTTCATATATTATTCTTTCACTCCTTGCCATGCAGATTATTTTTGGTCATTTGTTTCTTTTTATAGACTTCTGATGTCAGTTTATATAGCCTTTTAACCGATTTTCTTCTCAAGACATAACAGCTGTACGCCTTCCAGGCCGTTAAACGTGCACGGAATGATCCCTGCTTCCCGGTATCCCAGCGACTGATAGAGGCGCCTGGCGCGCAGATTCCTTACATTTGTATCGATACGAAGGCATTTGCAGCCCAATGTGTTCGCAGCATCCTCATAGAAATGCATAAACGCCCGCCCTCTCCCCTGCCCTTTTGCCGCAGGGTCAACGACGAGCGTGTGAAGCACAAGAACCTCCTCATCCGATGCCGGGAACATCCAGTCTGCATCGGCATAGGCGGGCAGCTGATTCCGGTCGATCCGTCCTACCGCCAGAACCTGACCGTCCTCCTCCAATACATACAGACTTTCGGACGCAAAGGCATCCATCGCCGTCTGACGTGTCGGATAAATTCCTCGTTTCCAGCCCGTGGTCGTCCGTCCGGCCTCCTCCTCTGTGAGAATCTTTTCATAAATCTCCGCGACAAGATCAATATCGCTGCTGACTGCTTTTCTGATCATTCCGGCTCCTGTTCTATGTATTTTGCTTTTTTATGCATTTTGCTGTTCCATATAATATACCGTACCTTATGGCTCAATTCTACAGGATGGAGAAACAGCTTTTCTGCTTCACAAAGTATATCATCTTCTCTCAGGAATGTAAATGCGAAAATATGAGTTTACATAATTTGATTATGTAAACATTAATTACATCTATTTTTTCATTGATTTACATAATTCCATTATGTAAACTCATATATGATTTTTAGAAACTTACAATATGGGAAAGAAATTACATCATTTTAAGTTGCCACTTTTAGAAAATTCAGGTATGATAAATGCAGAAACCAGAAAAGGAAAGACAGCCTATGAAACTACAGAAATTGATGAGCATGACCAGAAAGGCGGTCGACGAATTTCAGATGATAAAACCGGGAGACAGGATTGCTGTCGGGATCTCCGGAGGAAAGGACAGTCTGACGCTGCTCTATGCCCTGAGCGGGCTGAGACGCTTCTACCCTGCCCCATTCTCTCTTGAGGCGATCACGGTAAGTCTCGGGTATGAAGGCTTTGACCTCGCGCTTGTCCCGATCCGCGCTCTCTGCGAAACATTGGAGGTGCCTTACACGGTTGTTGACACCGATATCGCGCAGATCATCTTTAAAGAGCGCAAGGAGGACAATCCCTGCTCACTCTGCGCCAAGATGCGCAAGGGCGCTTTTAACGAGAAGGCGAAGGCACTCGGCTGCAACAAGCTTGCATATGCACACCACAAGGATGATGTTGTTGAGACTCTGCTGATGTCGCTGATTCTGGAGGGACGCATCCATACGTTCTCTCCCGTGACCTACCTGGACCGCATGGATCTGACCCTGATCCGTCCGCTGATTTATGTGGATGAAGCGGACGTCAAGGGCTTTCAGAACAAATATCAGCTCCCGGTCGTGAAGAACCCCTGCCCGGTGGACGGCTACACACAGCGCGAATACGCGAAAGAGCTTGTCGCACGGCTGAATCATGAACATCCGGGCACAAAAGAACGCATTTTTACCGCAATTTTGAACGGCGATCTTCCGTCGTGGAGGGAACGCATACCCAGGAAGAATCGCTCAAAGAGCAATTCATGACTTGTCTCTGAAGTCTTCAGCCTCAGCAGAAACAGACAAGGCTTTCCAAAAGCAGAAACTGCGCGTAGATGGAATTATCCAAAAGCAGGAAGATTTCATCCTCTGCGCAGTTTTTTTAACAGTTCTTCAAAATATTCCGGCAAAGGCGCCGACACTTCCAGGTATTCCCCGCTCGATGGGTGAATGAAGCCGATCGTCATCGCGTGCAGCGTCTGCCCCTCAAGACCGGGGAACGGACATTTCGACGGTCCATAGACGTCGTCGCCGAGTACCGGATGCCCGATACTCTTCATGTGTACGCGAATCTGATGCGTTCTTCCGGTCTCCAGCCGGCATTCCACATAAGTGAATTTGTCAAACTGTTCCAGAACATGGTAATGCGTCACCGCATCCCGCCCGTTCGGCACATTGACAGCCATCTCCTTGCGGCGCTGCGGGTGCCGCCCGATCGTTGTGTGGATCGTACCGTCCTGTGAAATTCTTCCGTGTACGATTGCGCGGTAAGCGCGCGTGATGGAGTGCGCCTGAAGCTGTTCCGCGATCGCACGGTGCGCGGCATCGTTCTTGCAGACGACCAGAGAGCCGGTCGTATTCTGATCGATCCGGTGCACGATTCCCGGACGAAGCACGCCGTTGATCCCGGAGAGGCTGCCCCGGCAATGATACATCAGAGCGTTGACAAGCGTTCCGCTGTAATGCCCGGGAGCGGGATGGACGACCATTCCTTTCGGCTTATTGACGATGATCAGATCGCTGTCCTCGTACAGGACGTCAAGCGGGACAGGCTCCGGCCGGATCTCGGGAATCTCCGGTTCCGGAAAAGAGATCGTCACTCTGTCCCCATGTGTCAGGCGCGCGCCTGCTTTTGCCGCCTTTTCATTGACAGACACAGCCCCTTCCTGAATCAGTTTCTGCAGATACGACCGTGTAAAATCAGGGAATCTGCCCGCGAGGATGCGATCCAGGCGCTCTCCGGTTTCATCCCCGGTGATGTCAATACACATAAGCTGTTCCGCGGGAAACGCTCTGTTCTTTTCCATCATACTCATAAAGTCATTCCTCAGTGCGCTTCTTTATCTTCTGCCGTTTTTCCCGGAAGCAGGAAAGAAAAATCTTCCTCCCGGTACACGGTAAAGAGCGCGAGAAGCGCAAGTCCGGTTCCGATGCACACGTAACAGTCCGCGACATTGAATACAGGGAAATCAATCGCCGAGACATACAGAAAGTCCACCACATAATGGCGAAACAGACGATCCAGCATATTTCCGACTGCACCGGACGCGATCAGAACACAGATCACCCGCAGGAAATGATAGTGACGGCTTCCGGGCAGCCTGAGAAATACATAGACAGCCGCAACGATCATCACAGCTGCCACAGCTGCGAAAAACCACTGACGGTTCGTCAGCATTCCGAACGCGGCGCCGCGGTTTTCCAGATAAAACAGTTCGAAAACGCCCGGTATCACCGGAATACTCCTCTTTCCCGCCAGTCCGGTGACCGCCAGATATTTTGTGAGCTGGTCGAGGCCGACCAGCGCCGCAAACCAGAGAATACCACAAAAAAGCAAGGCGGGATTCTTTTTGTTCATCGAGATCCTTCCTTCATTCCATATTCTGCTCCCGCTCGTCCGCGTTTAACAGCCGGAGAGCCTCGAGCATCTCCTTTTCGGTTACGCTCGCGTCGATGCAGGCATGTCCCAGCTTCTTCAGGAGCACAAAACGGATTGTCCCGGCATCCATCTTTTTATCCTTTTTCACAGCATCTACGACAGTCTGCGAGGCAACCCCGTCAAATGAGATCGGCAGGCCAAAGCCGACATTCATATCACGGATTTCGTAAAACTCGTCCTCGTCGATCAGTCCGCGCTGCCAGGAAATATACGCGGCAGCCACAAACCCGATCGCGACGCATTCTCCGTGCAGCATGCGGAATTCCTTGCATTTTTCCAGCGCGTGGCCGAGCGTATGTCCGAAATTGAGCAGTGCGCGGTCTCCCTTCTCTTTCGGATCCTTCTCCACGATATAACGCTTAATCTGACAGTTGCGGTTCACGAGCTCCAGCAGCGTCGCGGCGTCCCGCTCCCCGATCTCCTCCATATGCTCGATCTGCCATTCATAGAAACCGGCATCGAGGATCAGTCCGTGCTTCAGACTCTCCCCCATCCCGCTCGCGAACTGTTCCTCCGGAAGAGTCTTCAGCGCCGACACGTTGCTGTATACAAGGCAGGGCTGATGGAATGCGCCGACCATATTCTTGTACTGGTCAAAATCCACGCCGGTCTTTCCTCCGATACTGCTGTCAATCTGCGCCAGAAGCGTTGTCGGAACCTGAATGAAGCGGATGCCGCGCAGGAAGGTCGCCGCTGCGAAACCTGTCATATCCCCGATGACACCGCCGCCGAGCGCGATCAGAAAATCCTTGCGGTCAAACCCCGATTCGATCAGCTTTACATAGATTCCGCGGATCGCGTCGAGCGTCTTGTGCTCCTCTCCCGCTTCCAGCACATATGTATCCGCCTGTGCGCAGCATCCGGCGGCCAGCTCCCTGACCTCGTCCAGATAGAGCGGCGCGACATTGGAATCTGTAACGATACACACTCTGCGTCCCTCACAACCGATTCCGCGCAGATACGCAGGAAGCTCGTCAAAAGATTCCCGAAGCACTATGTCATAAGGCTCGTTTCCTTCTGTCTGAACCTTGAGTATGTCTTCTTTTTTTTCTGATCGCATAGCTTGTCCTCCCTTTCTCATACATACTTTTCAATCACAACCATGCAGCGTCCCTTCTTCGTCTGCCCGACCGCTCCCTTATAGCGGAATCTGCCCAACCCGCGCGCAGAGACGATGTCTTCTTCCCTGAGGGCGTACGCGTTCGTCGTGATCAGCTTTCCGTTGACAAAAACCTTGCCATCCTCGATCAGAGAGAGAAGGCTGTTCCTTGACGCGTGAAAGGCGAGCGCCATCACACTGTCCAGACGGACGGAGGCCACGCTGCCCCGTATCTCTTCTGTCTTCGGCGTGTAGGAAAACTCCGTGAGAGTGCAGATTGTGCATTTCACAGAAGTGTGCCGGATGCGCGTCAGTTCATCACAGATCATCGATGCGAGCGCGCTGTGGCAGAACAGATACCATTCTTCCCCGCAAAGAGCGATATCGCCGGTTTTCGCACGGTCGATCCCCAGGTTCATCAGCGCGCCGAGAATATCTCTGTGCGAAAGCGGCTCCGCGAAACGCGCGTTCACCGGCTCGATACGTATGCACATGATCGGATAAGTCCATTCATAAGCAGGAGCATCAGGCACAAATGCAGCTATCTGACGCTCCGCTCCCTCATAACCGCCAAAAGTTTCCCCTTTGATCCAGGAAAACTTTTGTGTGGTCTGATGCAGTATATTCTGTTCATTCAAATTCAAAAAATCGGTAAACGTGACAATGTCTCTGCGCTCCGCGAGCTCAGACAGTTCACGGATCCGTTTGATCAGCAGTTCATCCTTCTCCATGTCAGAATCTGGTCCCAAATGACGGCACGTCAAATGCGCCGCTCAGAATTTCCTGGAAATCTCCGGAGATATCCACGCTTTCCGGCGTGATGATAAAAATATAATTGCTGATCTTCTGCAGGTTGCCGTGCATTGCGTAACAGGAACCGGACGCGAAATCAATGATGCGCTGTGCAATGTCGAGATCCAGGCCTTCCATATTCAGGACAACCGTACACTCATCAAGCAGGGTCTCTGTGATCTCCCTTGCATCCTCCATGCTCTTCGGACGGATCACGCAGACCTCCATGCCGCCGCGCTTCGCGCTTCGCATCGGAGAGATCTTGGCCTGACGTGCCGGCTTCGCTTTCGGGCGTGCCGCAGTCTGCGCCTTGTCTGCCTGTGCCGGAATCCTCTCAACCTGAGAGCTCACCGGCTCGTCATACTCATCCCTGGTATTCTTTTGTAAAATACGCTTTCTGGGACGATCATCCTCGTAGTCGTCGTAATCATCGTACTCATCGTCGAGATAATCGTCGCCAAACCCCTCGTCGTCATTTACCTTCATGAAATTCAGAAACTTGTCCAAAGCACTCATACTTATACTCTCCCATCTTACTCAGTGCGGGGATAAATTCTCTCTCCGAAAATACCTGTCCCAACGCGCACCATCGTAGCGCCTTCCTCGATAGCAACTTCGTAATCACCGGTCATTCCCATACTGAGGCTGTACATATTCACATTATCAATGTTTTTTTCCTGTATGTCAACACATAATTTGCGCAATTTTCGAAAGTATGGACGATTCTCCTCCGGATTATCCGTAAACGGGGCGATCGTCATCAGCCCTTCCACCCGGATATTCGGCAAAGCGCTGATCTCCCGGACAAAATTCTCCGCATCCTCCGGACGAATCCCGTCTTTGCTCTCCTCTCCGGCTACATTGACCTCTACAAGTACCGGCATAACGATTCCGAGCTTTCCGGCAGCCTCGCCGATCGCCTGCGCCAGACGAACCGAATCCACCGAATGGATCATGCAGACCTTATCGATAATGTATTTGATCTTGTTTCTCTGCAGATGCCCGATCATATGCCAGCGAATGTCCTGCGGAAGCTGCGGATATTTGTCGCGGACCTCCTGCGGCTTGTTCTCACCGAAATCACGTATCCCGGCAGCATATACTTCCGAGAGCATTTCCACCGGCTTGGTCTTGCTCACGGCAATCAGTTTCACTTCCTCGCGGCTGCGTCCGGCACGGGCGCAGGCCTCTGCAATTTTGCGTTCCACAGACGCCAGATTTTCTGTCAGCAATTGATGTCCTCCTTTTTGAACAGCGTCCTCCGGGCAAGCGAACCCATCCGTCGCGCGAAGCGGTCACGGACTAATAGACAATCTGATCCGCCGTAACCTCCGAGGCGTTCAGGACGATATAGTCATAGGCGGCCAGCCCGTAGGTATTGTTGCTTTCCACAATGCAGTATTCTTCATTCTCGTCGATTACCGTGATCTCACGGAACACCGCATAGCCTTTGTTGATATTATAGACCCCGTGAAGCTTCTGCGCGTTTTTCTCCTGTATCTGCATACGCTTGACGGAATCCTCCATCTGCACATAATCGCCGGGGTGAAGAAGCTGCGCGTCGATCATATAGTCTTTGTCGTCGTGATCGTAGACATTGGCGGTAATGTATTTCACCTCCGAAGCCCCATCTTCGGAAAAAGTCTCCACTTTCAGCGCAATCTCTGTGTCTGTGTCCTGATTCTTGATCACATACTCCTCCGGGATCTTGTAAAATGAACGTTCCACGATTGCGGAGGAAGGAATTTTCAGCCCGCTCTTCTTGTTCATGATGAGCTCAATCTCAAGGAAGCGGTCTGTCGCGTAGCGCACCAGCGAATTATCCAGGGAGATTTTCCCGAAGGCGTCTTCTCCGTTATAGATCACGGAAAACGGAGCACTGAAGGTCTCGTTGTCCTTCATAAAGCGAAAACGGATTGATTCCGCGTCTGCGAGCTCTGTCAGGAGCTTCTGGTCGAGCGGAAAGTACAGACACCAGGCCTCTTCTGTCACCAGCTTAAACATCGGCCGTCCTGCGGCGACATTCTTCTGGCTGCGCAGATTCTGAGCGTCATATTTTGTCTGGTCGAACATATCCGCCGTGAGCTGGTCTTCTGACAGCCCCTCAAAACCGTCGATCTCGTAGATCACAAAGCCGGAATCCGGCGCGGTACACTGATTTCTGACATTGACATACTCACTGTTCGCACTGTCCTCCATGATCTCTGAGATAATGCCGTCGACGCCTGCCTTCAGATCGTAGGTCTTCTGAAAAGCACTGCTGTCGTAATTGATCGTGAAGTTCGCGATCGTATTCCGCAGACGCGCCGCGTCCTCCGCAGGCATGACAAAATCGTCGATGACGACCGGCTCTGTCGCGCCGGTCTCGTTGATCGCGCACACGACGCTCCCGGCTGAGGCCTTGCTGCCCTCGCGCTCAAAATACCGCACGCTCCCGGACTGAGGCGCGTTCACGATCTCTTCCGTGCGCAGGGAAAGCGCATGAAAGCGGTAATTTCCCGTGATGGTTCCCTTCATGACCTCATAGACGGTAACATGCTTTTCCGTGAAATACATGAAGGCGGTGATCACCATATAGATGAAGATCGTACCGAACAGAAGCGTACCGATATTAAAAAAAGGATATTTGCGGTATTTTGTAACTTTTTTCTTTGAATTATCTTTTTTCAAGAAACTTCCTCCGGCCGTTCCGTTTCTTCCATGATCGGATCTGTGTTTATATCTTTTTTATCTTACCATTTTTACTGAAAGGATACAACCTTTGTTTTTGAATAAAAACTTTTTTTGAGGGGAAACTATCATTATTCTGAAAAAGGAGGGAAAAGCGCATGGGAAAAGGTTTTGATTACACAGCACTCACTCTTGTCATTATCGGTGCCGTGAACTGGGGCCTGATTGGAATTTTCAAGCTCGATCTTGTTAATCTGCTGTTCGGCAATATGTCGTGGCTTTCGAGAATAATATATATTCTGGTTGGACTGGCCGGTCTTTATGTGCTGAGTCTGTACGGACGCGTACGGGAAATGGGAAGAGAATAACCGAATCTGATTCAGAATAAAAACAACTGCCGCAGCTGTATGGGGTGTACCATAGAGTCTGCGGCAGTCGTTATGTATCCGTCAAAAGCAAATCTTATAACGCTGCAATAATATTCTCTTTAAATTTCGGATCGATCGCATTCGCATTGATCGAGATACTGAATACGAAAGTGACATTGTATACCTTGCTGATCTCATCAAGCCTGTCCAGGATATCATTAACCGTGCTTTCATCCGTCTGAGAGATCTTGAGGAAACTGTCAAGATAGATCTGCTCAAGATCATGATCCTGAGACAGAATACCGTAAATAAATCCAACAAATTCACCGCTGGAACGAAGCGCAAACGACGAAACGTCGATCAGGCGCACCTTATTATTCAATTCGTACATATGCTTGGTACTTTTATCCAGATAAACGATACTTCCATGAGCCGTCTTGATCTCTGAATTTACTTTGTCAAGTAAAATCTTTGTCTTGCCTTTTCCTTTTTCGCCTAAAATCAACTGTATCATGGGTCATCTCCTCCTTATATATACGAAACTGTATGTTGCAGGTCACGGAGTGAACAGCAACAATATCTGCTAAAATGATTATAGACTATCCGCACAGAAATTACAACACAAAAATGAGTTTTAGAAGCTGATTCATTTCCGGGTAGAGCGTTTCCTTGCTCTCGGAATGCAGGATGACCGCTATATACGGATTGCCGTAAAGGTCCTTTGCCACGATCGAGAGACATGCGCCCGCATCTTCCGTCGTTCCTGTCTTGCCCCCGGAGATCGTGATCCCATCCGGCTTTTCCGCCGCGTTTGTGAAATAGGAGTTTGTGGATTCCCAGGTCACAGCCACGGCTGTGCCGTCCTGTCTGGTATACTCTGCGTAATAGTTTTTGCGGCTGATAATGTCCTGAAACGTGTCGTATTTAAGCGCGGCATTCAGCATCAGGTAAATATCATAGACGCTTGTGTAATGGTTCGGATCCGTCAGCCCGTGGGGGTTTGTGAAATGTGTCCCCGTTGCGCCGAGCGCTTTTGCCTCGTCATTCATCATGGCGACAAAATTCTCCACAGAGCCGCCGATGTGCTCTGCGATCATCATCGCCGCGTCGTTTCCGGAGGCGATCATCATCCCATAGAGGAGCTGACGCAGAGAAAGCACATCACCCTCCTTGATATCGCACACGGAAGAGCCGAATTCGATATCCTTCACGATCGGCGTCACGGTCACAATATCGTCGAGATTGCCATACTTCAGCGTAATGAGCGCCGTCATGATCTTCGTGATGCTCGCAGGGGACCTCCTTGCGAACACGTCTTTGGCATAGACTGTCGTCCTGCCGTTCAGATCAAACAGACCGGCTGAATAGGCGCTGAGCGACAGTTTCGTGATGTTGACGTCCCCGTTTACCACGCACAGATCCGAGGCAAACGGCTCCATAACATTGTCGGAGAGCAGGCTTCCGCCGGCGCCGAGGCTGCTGTCCGTGCGGCTGTAGGCGCGGTAGAGCGTGTAATCATGCGAGCGCAGCACAAAATAGTAGACAAGAAACGCTAGCATGGCTGTGACCGCAAAAAGCAGGATGGCGGCAAGGATCAGCCGGTGCTGCTTCTTCGCTTCCTTTTTTTCTCTTTCCTGTATCCGCACCCATTCCCGTTCCGTGTACATGGACGTCTGGGGAATATTATCTGTACATTTCACGCCACTCAAGATCTCCTCTGTCCAGTGATTTCAATAGCACCTCCGCGGAACCGATATTGGTCGCCAGCGGAATGTTGTGGATGTCACAGAGGCGAATCGCCTTGTTGATATCCGCTTCGTTCGGACGGGAGCTCTGCGGATCCCTCAAAAAGATCAGCAGATCGATCTGGTTCTGTTCCACCATCGCACCAATCTGTTCCTCGCCGCCGATCGGCCCCGCGAGCGTCTTGTGTACATTTAAGGCGGCAGCCTCTTCGATCAGTCGGCCGGTCGTTCCGGTCGCATACAAATTGTGCTTGGCAAGAATGCTTCTGTAAGCGATACAGAGATTCTGCATCAGCTGCTTCTTAGTGTCATGCGCGATAAATGCTACATTCATTGCTCTCTACCTCCTTTAATATTTTCTTGATTGAAGTCCTACATTCAGGACAAAACCGATCCCGATACAGAAACTGATCAGAGATGTGAGCCCATAGCTCACGAACGGCAGCGTGATGCCGGTGTTCGGAAGGATGCCTGTCGCCACCGAGATATTGATAAAGCTCTGGAAAAAGATCAGCGAAGCCATCCCGGCGCAGATCAACGTCCCGGAAAGCACCTTCGCCCTCCGCCCGACCAGCAGGCATTCCAGCGCGATCAGAAATTCCAGGAGCACGATCCCACAGCAGCCGATGAAGCCGAGTTCCTCTCCCGCCACCGCGAAGATAAAGTCCGTCTGCGTTTCCGGGATGAAGTTGCCGTTTTTTACAGAATCGATATCGTCGTTGTTCAGCCCTTTTCCGTAGAGCTGCCCGGAGCCGACCGCCTTGATCGAATTCTGCTGCTGATATGCGTCCTGAGGAAATTCGTCTGGCCGGAGCCATGCGTATACACGTTTCATCTGATATTCACTCACCAGCTTCTGGTTCGGCTGCATCAGAATGCTCATCAGAATGATCAGGATTGGGACAAACACCACCAGAATTCCGCACACGATCTTGTAGCTCAGGCCGGACATAAAGATCAGCACGCAAAACATCAGCGCGACTACGATCGTCGTCGAGAGATCCGGCTCCTTGTAGATCAGGAAAAGCTGTATG
Organism: uncultured Lachnospiraceae bacterium; assembly: GCA_947624055.1. Classification (GTDB taxonomy): domain Bacteria; phylum Bacillota; class Clostridia; order Lachnospirales; family Lachnospiraceae; genus Choladousia. The sequence continues at coordinate 9,779 of CANQIW010000006.1, read as the reverse complement.
CCGATCAGCAGGATGGAGGACAGAATCGTCTTCAGCTTGTTGATCCGATCCTCCCTCAGCTCAAAAAACCGGGCAAAAAAGAGGATCAGCATGATCTTCACAATATCGGAAGGCTGAAACTGGAAACCGATATTGATCCAGCGCGTCGCGTTGTTTCTGGTCACGCCGATCGGCGAGAGCACCGCGATGAGCAGCGCGCTCCCGATCAGATAGATCAGCCAGTGGAAATTCAGGATCCACGTATAGTCAAACAGCGAGACCAATATCATGAGGACCACGCCGCCGATAAGACCGAACATCTGCTTCATCTGGTACTCTTCATTCGCACTGCCGACGATCAGGATCCCGAGCACCGAGAGCGCGATGACCCACAGCACAAGCCGGAATCTGTAATCACTTAATCTGTATTGTCTTAACATCCTTTGTCCCTCGTTTTGTTTCCCTGATGATCTCGATCCTGATCTTTAACGATTCCCGGTCAAGATTCATGTATTTCGACAGAAGATCCAGAACTTCCTCCTGCATCTGCGCCAGCTCCGTCTGATTACAGTCGAGCCGGTCTGACGCGACCGTAAGCCTGGTTCGGGTCTTCGCGATTCTTCCTGACGCGCGCGAGTATCGATCCTGACGCTGTCCCATACCCGCTTCTACTTTCTCCGAAACAGCGCGGCAACCCTGTGAAGAAGAGTTGCGCTGTTCTCAAGGTCTATGAGCGGGACGGTCTCTCCCGCGATCCGCCGTGCGATATTCATGTATGCCTGTCCGGACAGCGTGTTGCTGCCGACCACAAATTCCCCGTGATTCGCGGCGATCACCACGCTTTCTTCGTCCGGGATCGCTCCGAGCAGATTGATTGCAAGAATATCAAGCACATCCTCCACGGACATCATCTCTCCGCGCCTGACCATATCGACGCGGATCCGATTGACGATGAGATCAATTTTTTTGATGCCGTCGGCCTGCAATAGTCCGATGATCCGATCCGCGTCCCGGATTGCCGAGACCTCCGGCGTCGTAACTACGATCGCCCGCTGCGCGGCTGCCGTCGCGTTGCGGAAGCCCTGCTCGATCCCGGCCGGACAATCCAGAAGAACATAGTCGAAAAGCTGAGTAAGGCCATCCACCAGCTTGATCATCTGCTCCGGAGACACGGCGCTCTTATCCCTTGTTTGCGCAGAGGGAAGCAGATACAGTCCGGGATAGTGCTTGTCCCGGATCAACGCCTGTTTTACGCGGCAATTTCCCTCCACAACATCCACAAGATTGTAGATGATGCGGTTTTCAAGTCCCATCACGACATCCAGATTGCGCAGCCCTATGTCCGTATCGATGAGAACGACCTTTTTGTTCAGGCGTGCCAGCCCGGCCCCGATATTGGCGGTCGACGTCGTTTTTCCGACGCCGCCTTTTCCCGAAGTAACTACAAGAACTTCACTCATAATTCATCCTCCCATTTTCCGTCTGATAAACTCTTCTCGCGTATTCCCTTCAGGAAAGATAATCCCCGAGCGTATCATTGGTGATGGGTTTTACCTGCAGATGATCGTCCTTGATATATACGATCATCGGCTCCACAGGATAGTCTCCGGAATCCGTTTTCTTCACGATCGCGCTGCGTGCCGCCTTGTCCGCGATCCGCACCTGCATCGGCTTCATCGTAAGCGCCGCCGCGAAACAGCTTCTGTCTCCGGCCGCGCCGGCGTAGATGTTCCCCATGCAGCAGCCAAGGATCACAATATTGCCCTTGGAGACGATCTGCGCGCCCGGATTCACATCGCCGATAATGACGACGCTCGTCTCTGTTTCAAGTACCTGCCCGGAGCGCAGCGTTCCGCGGTAAAACTGCCCTTCAGCGGTCTCCTGCTTCTCGAGCGTGTGCGTAACCGCTTTTCTGTAGTATTCTTCGGTTCCCTTGTCTTCATCCACGACGCAGATAACCTCTATCTTAGAATTCTGTACGATCGCCTCGATCAGCCGGGACTCCTGCTCATGCGTGAGTACACGGCCGCGAAAGGTCAGGGCAAGCTTCGCGTTTCTGAAAAACCCGGCGGAGCTCCGGAACTTCTCCCCGACCGCCGCGCAGAGCTCGTCGAACGGAAGATCCGGATCCAGATTCAGGATCAGGCCGTATGGATTGCTTTTGAGCGTCACAGCGCTGCGGGTCATTTGATGTCCTCCTTTATTGCCTGGCTCTAGTCGTTGATGGCGGTGTCGTCGTAGGTCTCTGACGCATGCCCAGTGATAAGCTGGTCTTCCGGCTCGACCTTATAGTAATATGAGATCACATCGCGCGCAACCAGTGCCGCGTTCGCCGAAGAATAGCCGTTCGCGATGCGTACAGCGATCGCGACCGCATCCTCTGACTCCGGGTTCTCATATGGCGCATAGCCGATAAAGAGACCATGGTTCGGCACGTCCGTGCTCACCTGCGCGGTACCGGTCTTGCCGGCTACCGAGACGGCTTTAAAATCCGTAAACGCCTTGTGGTTCTGCACCACGCCGCGCATGCCCGCATGGATCGTATCCCAGAGATTCTGCGGCAGATCTACCGTATTGCGGACCTCGGCCTGATGCTTCTCCAGCACGCTCCCGCTTGAATCGGTGATCGCGTCGACGAGCGTCAGGTCATAGCAGGTCCCGCTGTTGGCGATCGTGCTGACATAGCGGGCGAGCTGCGTTGTTGTGAACAGATTGTCGGCCTGTCCCATCGCGGTACGCACCGCGTCCATCTGCGAAATGTTCGGCGAGGATTCCGGCACCTCAACGCCGGACTCTTCGTTCAGGCCGAACATCGACGCATATTTCGTGAGGGCATCAATACCGACGGCGTCCTCATACTCTCCGTTCACGCTGGCAAGGCGAAAACCGACCGTATTGAAAAACATATTGCAGGATTCTGTGATCGCCTGCTGAAGCGTGAGGATTCCATGTCCCCATTTATTCCAGCAGTTGATCGCCGCGTCCCACATCTCGAATTTTCCGGTACAGCCGATACCCTCTCCGATGTTCAGCACGCCCTCCATGACGCCGGCAACCGCCGTGACCAGTTTAAAAGTGGAACCCGGAGCGGTCGCCTCCTGCGTCGCGCGGCTGTAGAACGGCGACGACTTGTCCATATTCAGCTTGTTGAAATAATCGCTGTCCATCTCGTTCGCGAGACGGTTGTTGTCATAGCCGGGATAAGTCACACAAGCCAGCACCTCGCCGGAATTCGGATCGGTCAGAACAACGGATCCGGAACAGGGCGTCACCGCGAGCTGCGCCGGCGTAATCTCCAGATTTCTGATCTTCTCGCGCATAAAATCATAACCGCCGAGCGTCCCGTTCTGCAGATTTTCATAGTCCTCCGCATTCATCTCCAGCACACCCTGATCAAACAGCAGCAGACAGATATCCGCGCCGCTGATGCGATCCTCCTGCAGCATATAACGGTAAACCAGTTTACAGAAGTTGTCGTCGTTATAGAGGTAGTCCGCGATGTAGTCCGCAAGAGCCGCGAACATCTCCTGCGTGTCCATGTACGCGGTATCCCCTGAGATCTTAGTGATGTCAAGCCAGTTCATCGAGATCGCGTGCGTCAGGTACTCTTTGAGGCTGATGCTTTCCTCCTCCGTCCAGGCTTTATAGACAGGATCCGTTTTGTCGATTGCCTCTTCGTTGAGGATGCCTGTCCCCTTCATCAGCATTTCATTCACAATATACGACATATAGACCTGATACTGCTCGCCGATATTGTAAGCGTCCTCCAGATCCCGATAAGCTGTCGGAGCCTCTGTCAGAAGCTCATCCTTGATGATCGCAAAGGTCTCTGCCGCCTTATCGAGGAATGCGTTGTAAACCGCCTGTTCATTCGGCGACGCGTCCTTCGCCTTCAGGTGGCTGACGTCCAGCACATTGTTTTCAAACAGCGCGTAATAAATGTCATAGATTGGGATCCGCACATCATCTGAGGACGTAATCCACTCTGAATGAAACGCTTCTTCATTGATCGTCATCTTCACAACAATACCGGCGATATACTGCTCCAGGATCTGATAAGCCGCGCGCTGAAGATCCATATCAATCGTCAGGTAGACGTCGTTTCCGGCCTGCGGCTCCACGCGCGAGGCAACGTCCAGAGTCCGCCCGAGGCTGTCCACGTAGATGACCTCCTGCCCCTTGTCTCCCTGCAGGGTCGTCTCAAGCACACTTTCCAGGCCGGTCTTGCCGACGATATCGTTCGCGGTGTAAGTATCGTCCTCCTCCCGCAGTTCTTCGAGTTCCTCTGCCGATATCTTTCCTGTATATCCGATCAAAGGCGCGAGATACTCTGCGTCCGTGTAGATCCTCCGGTATTCCTCGGAGATCGCGACGCCCGGAAAATCCGCAATGTTCTCGAGAATTCTGGCGACAGACTGGTCGCTCACACCCCGCGCGATCGTCACCGCCTGGTAGCGCTGGAAGTTGTTGGCCGCGATCGCCGCGCGCAGAGAGACGAGCTGCAGGATCTCCTCATCCGTATAGCTCTCCGGCAGGCCGTATTCTGCCCGTTCCTCAGCTGTGGTCTTTTCATCAAAAATGCCGTAATGCTCCTCATCGCAAAGCATCGCCATCAGATCAGGCGCCGTGATATTCAGTTCTTCCTCTGTCAGGTCGTCGATCAGAGCCTGTCCGAACAGATCCGCCTTGAAACGGTTCAGTGTAAAGCCGCTCGCATTGTACTCATATGTGCCGTCTTCTGTCAGATCGACCCTGAAATCATCCACAACCGTATCGCCCTGCTCGGCAAGCAGATGGATCAGATGGTAAAGCATGCCGTTCAGCGTGAGATTCTTAACATGGGTGCTGGAATATGTCCCGTTGTCCTCGAACGTCACACAGTGCGAGAGCTCATTGTAGGCGATCGGATTCCCGTTTCTGTCGAAAATGTTGCCGCGGGAGCTTGGCAGAGAACGCTCTCTTGTGATATAGAGAGAAAAATTGTTCTGAAAGCTCTCTCCCTGTACGATCTGAAGCTGAAACAGCCGCTGCACAAGGATCGCCGCCATCAGCACGAGCACAACGATCATCACGATAACCCTTGAATTGACCGCTTTTATAAAGTTTTTTTTCATTTCATCAAACAAAGCCGTCCACTCCTCTGTTGTCGCTCAGGTTGAGCCTCTGATTGATCAGGTACAGGAGCCGATAGCAAAAGATCGTCACAATCAGAGTGTAAAACATTTCCGGAAGGATCACCCTTCCCAGATAGTGCCAGAACTGTATGCGTCCGCGCAGAAGAAAGCGGAAGCAATAATGGATGATCCCGTAAGCCAGATCGCTGACTGAGATCAGAACCAGCGGCGTCTTAATATCGTCGTCGTAGAAGATACGGTAACAATAGCCGCTCAGATAACCCACCCACATATAAATGATCGCGTTGAAGCCGATGATGCTCTCAAAAAAGATATCAGAGAGCAGCCCGCAGAAGAAGCCGGTCATCATGCCGGTCCTGCGTCCGCGCATCAGGCCGAACGACACGATCAGGATGATCAGGAGATTCGGTTTGATCGAGGCAACAGCGATCTTCTGGCAAAGCGTTGACTGCAAAAGAAGAAACAGCAGGATCAGGGCTGCCATTGTGATTTTTCGCTTCATAGACAAGTTTCTCCATAATTGTTATTCAACGGTGTTCCCCTCGCCGCCGGACTGCGTGTCCGGATCCGCTTCAGCGGTTCCATCCGTGTTTGCGTCCTCTCCGGCTCCCGCGTCAGTTCCGGCGGCATCCGCGTTGACCTCCGCCGCCTCCGGCTGCTGGGACTGGGAATCAGACGGCACATATATCTTTTTTTCGAGGATCACCAGAACCTCCTGCACATGGCGGAAATCGACAACCGGGGTGATATATCCGGATTTTGTCAGGTTATTCGCGTCATTGTTCAGCTCATTGATATAGCCCACCAGGATCCCCGGCAGAAATTTTTCGCTGATATAGGAAGTGACGACCTTATCGCCGACATGAACTTTGTTGTCTACATCCGTAAGCTGGATCAGATTCAGGGAGCCTTCGTCGATCAGACGGAGATCTCCGGCGATGATACACTGATCAGAGGTCGTGGAGATCATCGCGCTTACGTTGCTGTTGTCGTCAATGATCGCGCGCACCGTAGACCAGTTCGGCCCCGTCTCTGTCACGATACCGACAAGGCCGCCGCCTGAGATCACGTTCATATCAGGTTCGATTCCGTCGTCAGAGCCCTTGTCTATCGTGAAGAGCTGAAACCAGTTGCCCGGTTCCTTCGCGATCACGCGGGCTCCGATCTTCTCATACTCATCATACTGCTCGTCGAGTTCAAACAGGTCACGAAGCCGGCGCAGCTCCTCTCTGTCCTGTACCAGCTGACTGTTCTCCGCAGTCAGCGCGTCTACTTTTGCCTGCAGCTCTTCATTCTCCGTCCGCAGCGACTGCGCGTCCTCGAAATTGTCCGTCAGTCCGGCCAGCCATGACCCGAAACCGTTGATACCCTTCTGTATCGGCGTGATCACAAAGCCGCTCACCTGTTTTACCGGCGCGGCCACGCTGCTGTCGAGGAACGAAACCACGATCAACAGGACGCAAAACGCGGAAAGACCCGCCAGCATATATTTGTTTTTTAACTGTTCGCCTGTCTTCTTTTTCATGTTATCAGCCGCCTTTATTCTAAGCTTTACCGCATCTTCGCCAGATCGTTCAGTGTGTAGGTGGACCGGCGAAGGTCTTTGTTGTTCAGAATTTCCACGAGGCCGCGTATCGTACTGTTGCGGGGATCCTGTATGTGGTGCAGGGGGATCCCGATCTCTTTTCGGATATACTCAGGCAGATTCAGGATCATGGAAACGCCCCCGGTAAGGTAGATCCCCTCGCGTGTGATGTCCTTCATCAACTGCGGCGGAATACGGTTGTAGATCGACTTAATGTTCTCAATGATCGCGTCGATCGTATCGATGATCGCGACGCTGACCGCAAGCGACGGGATGAGCTCTGACTTCGGCAGTCCCGAAAGCGTATGGATACCGAACACCTTCTGCTCCAGCTTTGGCCCGTTGATCATGAAAGCCAGGTTATTTTTCAGCGACTCTGCCGTCTGCTGGCCGATGCTGAGATTGAACTTGCGGCGCACCATCGTCGCAATGTCCTCGTCGAGTCGGCGCCCTCCGACTTTCATGGTCTGGCTCAGGATCACCTTCCCGGACGAGATCACGGAGATCTCCGTTGTGTCCGCACCGATGTTGACGACCATATGCCCGCGCGCCGCAAGTACCGGCAGTCCCGCGCTCACAGCGTCCGCGATGCCCTTCTCGATCAGTCGGATCCGCCCCGCATTGATCTTTCCGCGCATAACAAGAAAGAACGCGCGCTTCTCCACCTGCGTGATGTCACTCGGCACAGCGATGCACAGCGATGCCCCGTTATGGAAAACACCGGAGAATTTCCGCAGAAGGTGCGACAGCACCATCTCCATTTCCGTTGAATTTGCGATCACTCCGCCTGCCATTGGCCAGACGACACGGATATTTGCAGGATTTTTCTCATAGATCTCATAAGCCGCGTCGCCGATCGCAAGCGGAGAACCGTCCTCCCGGAGCGCGATCACGTTCTTGCTGTATAGAAAAAATTTACCATTTTTATCTCGTATCTTAATCGTATCCGTTCCCAGATCGATCCCACAAATCTTCTGAAATAACATCCAAACTACCCCTCACAGATTCCTTCATATGCCAGAACGCCTGCTCCCTCATGCTGACTGCCTGACAGTCCCCTATAATAATATGATCCAGAAGTTCAATCCCCACGATCGCTCCCGCTTTTCTGACACGCTGCGTCAGGACGATGTCCTCGCGGCTCGGCGTCGGATCCCCGCTCGGATGATTGTGCAGCAGGATAATGCTGACTGCCTGATTCCTGAGAGCCTCGATGAAGATCTCCCGCGGAGAGATCAGGGAGGCGCGCACTGTACCCTTCGAGATAACCTGATCCTTCAGAAGTCTGCCCTTGCTGTTCAGCATTGCGAGCAGAAGGATCTCCTGTTCCAGGTGCCGCAGCTCTTCCATATAGTATTTTGCCACAGTTTCCGGTTCTTTAAAAGAAATCCCCTCGGAAAATGTGGCCCGGGCGATCCTGCGCGACAGCTCGGCAATGCATTTCAACTGGATCGCCTTGACACGTCCGAGCCCTTTTACCTTTGTAAGATCGGAAATTGACATGTGATAAATGCCGAGAAGGCCGCTCGCTTCCCTGTTCAGAGAAAGGATCTTCCTTGACAGCTCCAGCGCCGATTCTCCTTTGACGCCTGTGCGAAGGATCACCGCGAGAAGTTCTGCGTCTGTCAGCGATTCAGCGCCGTGCTCGAAGCATTTCTCGTATGGCCGTTCCTCCTTCGGCATATGTTTCATTGTGCACAAAGTCCCGTTTGAGGGCTCTGCACAGTTTACAGACAAATCTGTATTTTTCATGGTATACCTGAAATTCTCTGCCCGGTCCGCATATAGAACCATTCAATATCTTACCACAATTTCTCAGCAAAGTATACACTACAAACATAAATTTTTCGTGAAATTACGCTGCATAGAATTCTGCACGGCCTTGCACACCTGCTCCGCGACGCGGATGCCGTCCACAGCCGCGGATGTGATGCCGCCCGCGTAGCCCGCCCCTTCCCCGCAGGGATAAATGCCAGGAAAGCGAAGGCTCTGACACCGCTCATCGCGCAGAATGCGCACCGGGGAAGACGTTCGGCTCTCCACGCCGGACAGCAGGGCGTCCGGGCTGTCGAAATCCGGGATTATCCGCCCGAAGCTCCGGATTCCTTCAATAATACAGTTGTTCAAGGTATCCGGCAGGATCGCGCGCAGATTGGACAGCGCATATTCGCCCTTACACTGCGGATGGATTGCCCCGAACTCTGTCGTCGGAATGTTTTCGCAGAAGTCACCGAAACGTTGCACCGGTATTTTCCCGCCGCCGCATGCATAGGCGGCCTCCTCAAGCCTCCTCTGAAAAGCAATTCCAGCGAGCGGGCCGTCCCCCTGATAGTCCTCCGAAGAGACCGTGACGACGATCGCGCTGTTCGCATTCCCACTGTCTCGCCCGCTGTAGCTCATGCCGTTCACCGCCGTCCTGCCCGGCTCTGAGGACGCGTTTACGACATAGCCGCCCGGACACATACAGAACGAGTAGACTCCTCTCCCATCCGCGCATCTGTGCGTCAGCTTGTACGGAGCTGCTCCCAGTTCATATGGGCAATCCGCCCCGTACATCGCGTCGTTGATCATTTTCTGCGCATGCTCCATACGCAGACCCACCGCGAACGCCTTCGCCTGCATCGGGAGTCCGAGATCATACAGCATGGAAAAGGTATCGCGCGCACTGTGCCCGATCGCGAGGATCAAATGCTGTGTCTGCAGCGTGCGTGCGCCATCGTTGATCGTGATCGTGTATATCTGCTGCGTTTTTTTCAAAGGAGGGAGAGTCGACGTTGCAAAAGAGATTCCGGTCAGACAGCTGTCAAATTGAAACTCACCGCCGAGCGCCCTGATCTCCTCTCGGATCGATCGGACGACCTCCACCAGTATGTCCGTCCCAATGTGCGGCTTGTGATGGTACAGAATCTCCTCCGGCGCTCCCGCACGGACAAACTCCTTCAGCACATAGCGTATCTTCCCGTCCGGATCCTTGATCAGCGTGTTCAGCTTTCCGTCCGAGAACGTGCCCGCTCCGCCCTCGCCGAACTGCACGTTCGACTGCGGATTCAATTGTCCGCTCTCCCAGAAGCGGTTCACCG
>CANQIW010000005.1 GCA_947624055.1 uncultured Lachnospiraceae bacterium | reverse complement strand
TAGGTCACGCCCATCTTCTGGGCGAAACAGGCTACACGGCGAGGGATCTGCTCCTTGGCCGCAAGGATACCCTCCTCACGCTCCCGGTCGCTGATCACGCGTTTGTTTTGCCGAGCCTCCACAAGCTTCGCCGTCCTCTGCTCGATCCAGCTCCGGTGCCGCTCCACGAAATCATCGATGTCCCTGAGCGCCATATACCGGGGCGCACGCACGATGACCTCGACGCCCCCGGCTGTCTCTCCATTTTTCCTTTTTTCCCTGCTCTCTCTCAGCTGTAGTGAGATCGTCTTGCGCGCAGAGCGAATTAGTGTGTATTCAATGCTCATTCTCAATCATTCTCTTCCATCATACATTTTTGCTCAAAATATCCGTCTGCTTTGTACCTTTTACCTTCTCCTGCAGCATTTCGAAATTGCACTGCTTAAAATACCCAATTGCATTTGAAGTAATCTCCGCCCTCCTGCCTTATCTTTCTGCGTTTCTCATCGCGTTGTAAACCGCTGTTTCGAGCTTCCCGGCTTATCCGGCACGCTGAGCCGTATCAGCCCCTGCCTTACAAGCGGATTCACATAGGTCTGGATCGCATATGTCGTGGAAGAAAGACCGAGAAATTCACCGATCTCCTGTCTGGTACGCGGGATGCGGCAGAATTCCAGAAGTCCGGCCGCGTCTGCCGTAATTTGATAATCTGTATGTCTTTTATTTATCTGGTACTCTACTCGACTCTCGCTCAACAGGGACTCTTCCTGTCTTGCGCCGCCGAACGGTTTCGTATCGTCCGTTCCCATCCTGCCAGCATCTCCGAAAAAAATTTCATCGACGCTGTCCCGCTGACTCTCCTTCACCGTCTCCCTGTAGAACGTCACCACAAAGCTGCCCCTCTCATCCGCAAACTGCGGCTCGCGCAGGTGGTATTCTGCCATCGCTCTGCGGATCGTGGGGATGCCGGAATAACGGTTCTCGGTGATCCCGAGCACTTCGAGCGCCATCGCAAGCGCCGGATTTCTGGTGTCCGGCTGCATCAGCCCAAGCTGATCCACCGTCAGTCTTCCGTACAGGCCGCCCGGATTCCGGATCTCCATCCGGTCCTCAAACATCAGGATCTGTATCGGCATGCTCTCTGTGTGCATGCTGTAATCCCGGTGTACCAGCGCATTCATGATCGCCTCGCGAACCGCGGCGATCGGATAATCGGTACGGTCATTGCGACGCCCCGTCTCCGGATCGATGATCGTTTTATTCCGCATATTTTTGCGCACGAACTGCAGGGCTTCCTCCAGCATCTGCGGAATACTCCCCTCGATCCTCCTATTGTCCAGAAAGCGCTCCCCTGTCTCTCCCGTCTCGCCGACCTCCGTGCCCGGCACAACGACTGCCGTGATGCAAAGCCCCGGGAAATAAGCCTGCGGATAAAGGCTGAAAAGGAGCACAGCCGCCAATGTGACCTTTCTTTCTCTGGTGACACTGAGCAGCTCGCAGATCTCCTCATCCGTCAGTCCGGCAAGATTCGGCTTGCCCTCTTTCAGTTTCCGGATATATTCCTCCAGCGCATCCTGCCGCAGTGAGAGTCTCGTGACCCTCGGCACCTCCCGGATATCATCCTGATATTTTCTGCGGAAAGCTTCATAGCTGTATACCTCATATTCCGTCATCGGTTCATCGCTGTCCCCGACGCGCACGTAAGACCCCTTCAACCTGCCCTTCCCGCGGTAATAGCAGGGGCGCTCCGCCAGCTCAATCCCCGGGATCTCCGCCGCCACAAAGCTTTTCCCATCCTTTTCCAGAACGGTCAGAAGGGGGCGCACGACAGGCTCCATCTGAAGGCACTGCTCATTGATCCTCTTCTGAAGATCCTGCGGATCGTACACGCCCGTCTCCTTGTATCCGGCTTCTTCGTCTACTCCGAACACGATGATTCCTCCGTCATCCTGATTCGAAAATCCGGAAAGCGTATCATACAGCCGCTTCGGGCATCCATACTCCGCGCTTTTCAATTCAAGAGTTTGCGTTTCACATTTCATTTTTTGAATTTCTTTTAATTTTTCAAAAAAATCTTCCCTGATCATTTCCATTTTCTCCTTTACATTTTCAATATTACCATCAATTCAAATTATAATCAAGCTTTTTTAAATTTTCATATATTAAAATTTCAAATTATCATATCTTAAAATTTTAAAAACAAAAGTCCCCAGCCATACATGACTGAGGACTCTCAAATTCTGAAAACTCAATGAACAAAAATCTGCATCTCCACTATCCGCATACATCCGACAGCGATCCAGGCACAGTCGAGCGGTTGTTTCACCCCGCCGCCTCAAACTGCGCGTTGTAGAGCGCCGCGTAGAAACCGTTCTTCTCCAGCAGCTCCTGATGCGTGCCCTGCTCCACGATGTCACCGTCCTTCATGACGAGGATGAGATCGGCGTTGCGGATCGTCGAGAGCCGGTGCGCGATCACGAACGAGGTGCGCCCCTTGAGCAGCGTATCCATCGCCGCCTGGATCAGATGCTCCGTTCTGGTGTCGACGGACGAAGTCGCCTCGTCAAGGATCATGATCGGATTGTCCGCCAGGATTGCGCGGGCGATCGTCAGCAGCTGCTTCTGCCCCTGCGAAATATTCGAGGCTTCCTCGTTGATCTCCATCTGATAGCCGCCCGGCAGGGAGCGGATGAACTTGTCGGCACGCGCCAGCTTCGCCGCGCGGATGACTTCCTCGTCCGTGGCCTCCAGCCGCCCATAGCGGATGTTCTCCATGATCGATCCCTTGAAGAGCCAGGTATCCTGCAGCACCATGCCGAAGCCATTGCGCAGCGCATTCCGGTCGAACTCGCCGACCGCGTGCCCGTTCAGGCGGATACAGCCGGAATTCACATCATAGAAACGCATGAGCAGCTTCACCATCGTCGTCTTGCCGGCGCCGGTCGGACCGACGATCGCCACCATCTGACCCGGCTTGATCTCACTGTTAAAGTCGTGAATAATCACCTTGTCCGGCGTATAGCCGAACTGCACATGCTCGAAGGACACCTGCCCCTGTATGACAGCAGGATCCGCCGGCTGCTCTGTATCCTGCGTCTCTTCCTCCTCGTTCAGGAATTCAAAAATACGCTCGGCCGCCGCCGCCATGGACTGCAGCAGGTTCGACACCTGCGCCATCTGCGTGATCGGCTGTGTGAAGCGCTTCACATACTGGACAAACGCCACGATATCGCCGATCTCGATCGTCCCGGCCGCCGCCAGCATCGCTCCGGCCACAGCAACCGCCACATACCCGAGATTGCTGACAAAATTCATGATCGGCATCATCAGTCCGGAGAGGAACTGGCTCTTCCACGCCGACTCAAAAAGGACGTTGTTCGTCTCCCGGAACGCCTCCAGCTCGGTCTCTTCGCGGTTGAACGCCTTCACGACGTCGTGCCCGGAGAACGTCTCCTCGATCTGGCCGTCGATCAGTCCCAGGTATTTCTGCTGCGCAATGAAGTATTTCTGCGACCGCTTCACGATCCCCATCACCAGCATCATGGACACCGGCAGGATCAGAATCGTAATCAAAGTCATGAGCGGCGAGATGGACAGCATCATGACGAGGACGCCGACCAGCGTACACACAGAGGTGATCAGCTGTGTGATCGACTGGTTGAACGCCATGCCCAGAGTGTCCACATCGTTCGTGATCCTGGACAGGATATCGCCCACCGCGTTGCGCTCAAAGTACGCCAGCGGCATGCGGTTGACTTTCCTGCTGATATCCTCGCGCATGCGGAAGCACATACTCTGCGACATCTGCGTCATGAGCCAGCCCTGCACAAAGGAGAAAACAGCGCACAGGCCGTAGATACCCATCAGCCCAAGAAGGATGCTTCCAAGCTTTCCGAAATTAATGCTGCCGGTGCCGGACAGCTTCGCGATCAGGCCGTTGAACAGCTCCGTCGTCGCGTTGCCCAGGATCTTCGGGCCGATCACGTTAAACACCGTCGAGGCGATCGCGAAAACGGCCACCGCGGCGAGCGCGATCTTGTACACGCCCATGTATCGCAGCAGATTTTTGATCGTTCCCTTGAAGTCCTTCGCTTTCTCTCCGCGCATGCGGCCTCTTGGTCTTCTTCCCTCAGCCATATCACTCGCCCCCTTTCAACGCATCCGGAAGCCCTTCTCCCGCAGGCTCTTCCTTCAGTGCACTCTGAGATTCTTCTCCCGCAGGCTCTTCCTTCAGCGCGCTCTGAGATTCTTCTCCCGCAGGCTCTTCCTTCAGCGCGCTCTGGATTTCTCCCTCCGAAAGCTGCCCTCTGGCGATCTCCAGATAAGTCTGGCAGCTCTCCAGCAGCTCCCGGTGCCTTCCTCTTCCCACGATGCGCCCCTCTTCCATGACCAGGATCTGGTCGGCGTGCAGGATCGTGGAAATTCTCTGCGCGACGATGACGACCGTCGCGTTTTGTATCTGGTCCGCGAGCGCCTGCCGCAGCAAAGCGTCCGTCTTGTAATCCAGCGCCGAAAACGAATCGTCGAACAGGAAGATCTGCGGGTGCTTCGCGATCGCCCGCGCGATCGAAAGCCTCTGCCTCTGCCCGCCCGACACGTTGGAACCGTTCTGCGCGATCTCCGACTGGTAGCGGTTTTCCTTTGCATCGATAAACTCGGTCGCCTGAGCGATCGCGGCGGCGGCCTCCATGTCCGCGTCCGTAACCTGCTCGCCCGCGTATTTCAGGTTGCTCTCGATCGTCCCTGAGAACAGGACACCCTTCTGCGGCACATAGCCGATACAGTCCCTCAGCTTCTTCTGGCTGAGCTCCCGGATGTCGATCCCGTCCAGCGTGATGCTTCCCTCCGTCACGTCATAGAAACGCGGGATCAGGTGGATCAGCGTGGACTTGCCGCAGCCCGTCGAGCCGATGATCGCGGTCGTCCTGCCCGGCTCAGCGGTAAACGAAATATGCTCCAGCACCGGCGAGTCCGCGCCCGGATAGGTGAACGAAACGTCGTCAAATGTCAGCACGCCGGCACAGGCTCCCGAACCGGAATTCGGCCGCGCCTGCAAATCTTTCGCCTCTGCCATATTCTCTGCGGCAGTCTCTGTTGTCAATTCCGTGTCTTCCGCCTCGCGCGTGGCAGTGACAGCCAGTTTTCCCTGCTCCGCGTTTCCCGGCTCATGTGCGGCATTGGCAACAAGCTGTTCCAGTTCCGCGTCCCTCGTCACATCCGCGTCCTTCAGCGAGATCTCCGTCTCCAGCACCTCCGCGATACGATCCGCCGCGACGCCGGCCCTCGGCAGCATGATGGAGATCATGGAGAGCATCAGGAAGCCCATGATGATCACCATCGAATAAGTGATGAACGCCGTCAGGTCGCCCACCTGCACGGTGCCGGTATCCACGCCGTGACCGCCCACCCAGACGATCAGTACCGAGACGCCGTTCATGATGAGCATCATGACCGGCATCATGAAGGTCATCGTGCGGTTCGTGAAGAGCTGCGTCCGGAAGAGATCCGTGTTGGCCTTCTCAAAGCGCCCTTCCTCATACTTCTGCCGTCCGAACGCACGGATCGGCATCACGCCGGTCAGGATCTCCCTGGACACCAGGTTCAGGCGGTCGACCAGCTGCTGCATGATCTGGAATTTCGGATAGGCGACAAAGAACAGAACCGCAATGCAGACCGCCAGCAGGATCACTGCAAGGACGATGATCCAGCTCATCGAGGAACCGGTCTGTATCACCTTGAAGACACCCGCGATCGCAAGGATCGGCGCGTACGTCACCATGCGCAGCAGCATGACGGTCAGCATCTGCACCTGCTGGATATCGTTGGTGCAGCGCGTGATCAGCGAAGCCGTCGAGAACTGCTCGATCTCCGCGCTGGTAAAATTCATAACCTTCGTGTAGAGCCGCTCGCGCAGATTCCGGCCGATCCCGGCGGACACCTTCGCGGCAATGTAGCCGGTCAGGACTGCCACGATCGCCATGATCAGCGCCATCAGAAGCATCTTCGCGCCCACCTTGAACAGATACGCGTTGCGGATCGCATTCACATCGGCACCCTGCGCCTCATACTCCGCAGCGACATAGCCGACCGCGACCTGATCCAGAAACATATCCGTCGACTCATCCATCTGGGAGAGGCGCTCCTGCATCTGCTCCTGTATCTTCTCCTTCGACATCAGGCCCAGCCCGATCGCGCCCTTCGCCATCGCCAGCATTGAGGCGCCTTCCTCGCTGTTCTCCATCTGGAAGACGACGCTCTCCGGGAGCGCGAGAATGTCATTCAGCTCTTCCCGCTCGTCCGCCGACAGCTTTTTCAGCTTCCGCACGCCGTCCCCGGCTTTTTCTGAGTCCCCGGCTTCCTGTTTGCCGCCTTCTTCGTCCGCCTCAGAAGCGGCGTCGTCCTTATCCTTGGCCTCCTCCGCTTTTGAGTCGGGAGCTTCCTCGTAGGCCGCCTCCACCTTCCCGGTGTCCTCGTCCGTGAGGAAAAGCTCCAGCGTCTCCAGGCTCTCCTCCCGTATCGTCTCCGGCACCGCGTCCGCGATACCATTCTGCTGAAGTCCGACGTTCAGCAGGTCGCTCGTGTAAGACGGCAGGGAGAGGTCGCAGTACGCCTGTATGATCAGCAGCACCACAATAACCGCCACGGCGCCCTTCGCCTCGGCAAGAAATCGAAAAATATTCTTCATGATATCCCTCCTGCAAGCTCCGTTATTTTCGTTTTGCGCCCGATTGTGCGCGTCCGGCACAGCCATTCTTCTCAGCCATTCTTCTGCTACTCCTTCATGGCGTCCAGGATCAGTCTGACGCAGCAGTCGATCCCCAGCTTGCCGCTGTCCAGAACCATGTGATAGTTCGAAAGGTCATGCCAGTTTTTTCCCGTGTTCGTCGCATAATAATTGCTGCGCTTCCGGTCAAACTTATGCACCACAAGCTCCACCTCGTTCGGCTTGATCCCGTAGCTCTCGATCGCCCGCTTCCTGCGCAGCTCCTTGTCCGCGCGGATAAACACCTTCAGGACGTCCTCTCTGTCCGCAAGAGCATTCGCCGCGCACCGGCCCACGAAGACCGCCGGTCCCTGCGCCGCAAGCTTCCGGATCACATCCTGTTCCTCGAGATAGATCTGTCCCTCATTGGAGAGCTGCCCTTCGGCGCCCTCTCTCATTTTCCCCATAAGATAAATGGAATACAGGAAACTGTTCGTCGCCCGCTCCTCGTACTGCTCGATCCGGTCGACATCTATGTTGAGCCTCTCCGACACCTGCTGCAGGATCTCGATCCCATAGCTCGGAATTCCGCCGAGCTCCGTGATCCTCTTGCCGATCTCGGTCCCGGCGCTCCCGTATTCGCGCTCGATCGCGACATAACGATATTTCATCTGCTGTCACCCCTCCTCATATAATTCGTCCACAGCCGTTTCTTTTTCTTACTCCGGTGCATCATCCGGGACTTTCTCCCGCTCCGGCAGGCCGGCCGACGACTTCCCCTGCAGAATTCTCCGAGCGTTCTGCCCCACAATATCCAGACAGCGCTGGCAGACCTCGAACTCCTCCTCGCTTATGCCCTCTTTGATCGCCCGGGTAAAGCTCTCCTGCAGCCTGTGCCCGCGCTCGATGACCGGCTGCGCTTTCGGCGTACAGTTCAGCCGTATCTTTCTCCGGTCTCCCTCCACGGCCGATCTCTCCAGATAGCCTTCATTCACCAGCTTGTTGATGTTGATCGACAGGATGTTTTCCTTGAAGCCCCTGTCCCGGCTGATGTCTCTGGCCGTGCAGGCCTCTGGATTGTTCGCCAGAAACATCAGGATGTCAAAGGCCATCTGCGGCATGCCGATCTCACGGCAGAGCGGTTTAAAATAATGCTCATACGCCTCCATGTAGCTGTGAAAATTCGCCACATTACCTCTCTGGCTCATCTGAGTACTTCCTTTCAAAATTAAACAGTTCAAATTTGAAGCTTGCTATATTATAGTATCACATCTATATACTGTCAACAGAAATCTTACGGACATGTGCGGCAAAGGCTGCCCAGCCAATCATATGCCGGCACAGAAGCGCCGGTGAATTTCCCGCAGCGAAAAAAATCCTGCCTCCGAAGAAGCAGGATAACGTATTCCGGATCGTTTTAGAATATGCACGCCCGTACCGCGGCGCGAACGGCAAGAATATGCGTCGGTGCAACAGACAGTTCGTCCACGCCCATGCGCAAAAATTCCTCTGTGAGCGACGTATCCGCGGCAAGCTCTCCGCAGATCGCCACAGGGATGCCGGCTCTGCGCGCATTCTCCGCGACCGTTCGGACAGCGCCAAGCACCGCCGGATGACGCGGATCGTAAAAGGCGTCCAGCCCCGGATCCTGCCGGTCGGCCGCGAGCATATACTGTGTCAGGTCGTTCGTCCCGATCGAGAAGAAATCAACCTCCCCCGCCAGCTCCTCTGACAGCCACACTGCGGCGGGCGTCTCGATCATAATCCCCTGTTCGACCTCGCCATATGGAATATTCTGCGCGTCCAGTTCCGCCCTGACTTCTTCTGCGATCTGTTTCGCGCGCCTTACCTCCTCCACGGAGATGATCATCGGATACATGACAGCCACATTCCCGCAACGGCTTGCCCGAAGGATCGCGCGCAGCTGCGTCCGGAAAATGTCCGGCCGCCCCAGGCTGAAACGGATGCCGCGGCATCCCAGCGCCGGGTTCGCCTCGCGCGGCAGATGAAAATAATCCGCGCGCTTGTCCGCACCGATATCGAGCGTGCGGATGATGACCTTCCGCCCATCCATCTTCTCCGCGACGGCGCGGTATGCCTCGAACTGCTCCTCCTCATCCGGGAAGTCATCTGCCCCGAGATACAGAAATTCCGTGCGGAACAGACCGATCCCGTCGACGCCGTCGCGCAGCGCGGCTTCCGCGTCGTCCACGCCGCCGATATTCGCGCTAAGACGGATCCTCCTGCCGCCCTTCGTGACGCTTTCCTTGTCCCTGAGCTCCGATAAAAAGCGCTCCCGCTGCGTCTCCTCTCTCTGTTTTGCCCGGTATGTTTCCAGTTCCTCCTCGCTCGGATCGATCAAAAGCAAGCCTTCATATCCGTCCACGACCGCCGTATGTCCGTCGAGCTCGAATTCCCTGTCGGATCCCCTTTCAGGCCACGTTTGCTCATCGAATCCCCGGCTCTCATCGGGCTGCATCTGTCCGGAGAAATCGTCGTCGAATTCCATTCCGGTAAGCGCAGGAAGCCGCATCGTTCTGGCCAGGATCGCCGTGTGGGAATTCACGGAGCCATGCCGCGTCACCAGCGCAAGGATCCGGGATCTGTCGAGCCGGGCCAGCTCGGACGGAGCCAGCTCATCCGCCACCAGGATCACCAGCTCCTCAGTATTCCGTTCTGCCGCTCCTGTCTTCCCCTCGTCATGCTCCGCCGGTTTCTCACCGCTCTTTTCCGTCGGCACAGGTTTCACATCGCTGCGCGCCGTTTCTCCCTCGGCACTTCTTTTGGCAGCCGCTGTCTTCCCGCCTTCATGCGCCATTCCCCGCAGACTCGCGAGCACCTGGCCGCCGATGTCTCGCACATCCGCGGCGCGCGCCCTCATGTACTCGTTTTCCATCGTCTCAAACATCTCGGAAAACCGGCCGCAGGTCGCCGTCACCGCATACTCCGCGCTGACCTTCTCCTTCTCTATGAGCTCCGTGACAGAGTCCACGAAGTTCAGATCGTCCAGCAGCATCTGATGCACCTCGAAGATTGCCGCGCCCGCCTCTCCCAGCTCTGCGAGCGCCTTCTCATGAATGTCGGCGATCTGCCGCTTCGCGTCCTCCTTCGCCTGCTCGAAGCGCGCGATCTCGGCCTCCGTGTCTTCGATCCGCGCACAGGCCGCGCCGGCTTTTTCTTTCTGATACCATTTCACGCGTCCGATCGCAATGCCCCCGGACACAGATCTTCCTTTCAGCTTCATCCCTCGAATTCCTCCATTTCAGACAGTCAATGTCCGCTCATGCTCGAGACAAAGATCTCGACCCCAATCACGATCAGGATCACGCCGCCCAGGATCCCTGCCTTCCCGGCGAGCTTCGTGCCCGCCTTTTTTCCGATCGCGAGGCCGGCAAAGCAGATAAAAAATGTGACGACGCCAATCAGAAGGCTTGCGAGCACCGCCTCCGGCAGCCGGTAATCGGCGATCGTGAAGCCGACGGACAGCGCGTCGATCGACGTGGCCACGCCCTGCACGAGCAGCGCGGAAAATCCTACCGCCGCCTCGTCCCCGGACTCCTTGCGGCGAATGCCGGAATACAGCATCTCTCCGCCTATGTACCCCAGAAGCCCCAGCGCGATCCAGGGAATGAATTTCTCGAACACCCGGAAATACCGGGCGATCGAAGATACGCAGAACCAGCCGATCAGCGGCATCGCGAACTGAAATACGGAGAAGACCCCCGCCACGCCAGCCATCCGGGAACGCTTCATCCGCGGTTCGTTCAGCCCGTTGGCGAGCGAAACGGAGAACGCGTCCATGGCAAGTCCCACCCCGAGCAATATGCTGTTAAAGAAAAACGCAAAAGTCAGTCTCAAATCTGTCACCTTTATGTATCATCGCAATGTCGTCATCCGTCCAGCAGCCCTGACGCCTCTTTCAGCAGCTCTATGACCGGCAGGTGCTGCGGACATACGCTCTCGCACTGGCCGCAGGCGATGCACTCCGAGGCCCTCGCGCTGCGCGCCACGAGTCCGTTGTAGAAATTCTTCGGACGGAACTCGTCGTGGTACAGGCGCATCGTATTCACCGCGCGGAAGACGTCCGGGATACTGATCCCCTGCGGGCAGCCGTCGCAGCAATATCTGCAGGAGGTGCAGCCGATCAGCGGCGTGTTCAGCATGATCTCCCTGACTTCCCCGATGACTTTCTTCTCGTCCTCGCTCAGCGGTTCGAAATCTGTGAACGTGCGGATGTTGTCCTGCATCTGATCCTCGTGCGTCATGCCGGAGAGGATTGTCATGACTCCGGGCAGCGAACCCACAAAGCGCAGCGCCCACGAGGCGTTCGAGGCCTCCGGCCGCGCCGCGCGGAACTTCTCCTCGAGCTCCGGAACCAGGTTCGCGAGCGTCCCGCCCTTCACCGGCTCCATGATGATCATCGGCACATTCCTTCTGTGCAGGATCTCATATAATTCCCCGGAACGCACCACGGGATTGTCCCAGTCCGCGTAATTCAGCTGGATCTGCACGAACTCGGTCTCCGGATGCCTGTCCAGCACCTTCTCCAGAAGCTCCGGGCTTCCGTGATAGGAAAAGCCGAGATGACGGATCTTCCCCTCCGCCTTTTTCTGCATCGCCCAGCCGAAGCAGTCATATTTCTCGTACGTGTCATAATTCGAGCCGTCCTCGAGCGAGTGCAGCAGATAGAAATCAAAGTACCCGGCCCCGGTGCGCTCCAGCTGCTCCTCAAAGATCCTGTCCCGGTCGTCCGCGCCGTGCAGGCTCCAGGCCGGCAGCTTCGTCGCCAGATAAAACGAATCCCGCGGATAGCGCTTCACGATCGTCTCCTTCACATCCAGCTCCGACTGTCCGTAGACATAGGCCGTGTCAAAATAGTTGAAGCCTGCCTTTATGTAGGCGTCCACCATGCGGCAGACCTCTTCCCGGTCGGTGCTCCCGTCCTTCTGCGGAAGCCGCATCATTCCAAACCCAAGCTTTGGCATCTGTTTCAGATCGATTGACATTTTCATACGCTCCTTTCCGGTAAAATTCAATTGAATGATATAAAATTATATTATAGCTTCCGATCAAAATCAATTCCAATATTCAGCAGGACGTCCGTTTATGCATCTATATCAGCTTTTTAATATGGTTATAAATATTCAGTCCCTTATTCTGCCCGTATTTCGAAATGATCGTGCGGTAGATCCGCTGCTTTCCGTTTTTCTCTCCGACATTCTTCACGACGGTCGACGCGACATAATTGGCGATATCCGCATCGAATCCGGCGGCCCTGGCGGCCTGCATCACGTCCTGGTTGAGCTTCGTCTTCTGCTCGCCGCTCACCTTCGCCTCCGTCTTTTTCGGACTCTCCTGCTGATTCGCCTGCTGTTTCTCCTGCTGACCTGTCTGCTGCTTTTCCTGCTGCTTCTCCTGTTGTTTTGTCTGCTGCTTCTCCTGCTGTTTTGTCTGTTGTTTCTCCTGCTGCTTCTCCTGTTGTTTTGCCTGCTGCTTCTCCTGCCGGTTCGCCTCGGCACTCTTCGCGGATGCCTTGATCTGCTTGATCCGCGTCGCTTTGATCTGCGCCGCAGCCGCCCAGAATTTTGCCACATTGTCAAAATCCTTGTCCTTGCTGACAATCACGACGCTGCACCCCTGCCCGCCGTTGACGCCGGCGAGATAGCCCAGATAAGAACCGATGTGGATATCCGCGGACTGCTTCCCGGCCGGCACCTCGATCATCCTCAGCTCGGCCTCCCCGTGATCGGCGATCTCTCGCATATCAATCTTGTTCGCGTTCTGCGTGAAAAAGATAATGATGTGATCCGTCTTTTTCAGCTTGTTGCAGCCGGCCAATCCGTCCCCGCCGACATTCTCATAATCTATCAGGTAATAAGTCTCCATTTCTCCACTTTCCTTTTTCGTATTCTGTCACACACGGCCGGAAGCGTCGTTCTCCCGTCCGGTATGAGCTCTTCCGCATGCTCTGTATTTCCGTCTCATTTTAGTCCCACAACGCTAAAAATGTCAACGAGCCCGCATGGCGGCTGGATATCCCTTTACACAAGCCGAAACTCCGCGCGGTTCTCCGTCCTGCTGCTGTCGCCGATCCACACATGGAACGCGCCCGGCTCGCTTCCGTACGTGCCGTCGGCGCGCAGGAAGCTGAGCAGCTCCTCCGTGATCTCAAAACTCACCTCCGCGCATTCGCCCGAAGCAAGCGTCACACGGCGGATCCCCTTCAGTTCTCGGACCGGTCGCACCACGCTGGCCTTGAGGTCGCGCAGATAGAGCTGCAGCGTCAGAGTGCCGGCTCGACTACCTGTATTCCGCACGGTCACAGACGCCGTCAGACGATCCCCCGCTTTTATCACGATCGGCTCGTCCGCATTCTTCCTGTCCGCTCCGTCTGCCATCCCCATGGCAGGCACGTCCATTTCCTTCCTGTCCGTTCCGTCTGCCATCCCTGTGACAGGCACATCCGTTTCGCCTGTCTTTGTCCTCCCGGCTTCGCCCTCCTGCGGTCGGGACTGCTCCCTCTCCTTCCCGGCAAGAGGCTCCAGCCGGATCTCCGATATCTCAAAGGTGGTATAGCTCAGACCGTAACCGAACGGATACAGGGGCTCGTTTGGGATGTCGATGTACTTCGAGAAGAACCGCCCCTCCACCTCCGGCCGGTTCGGCCTGCCGGTCGCGTACTCATTGTAGTGTACGGGCACCTGTCCGACGCTGTACGGAACGCTCATCGGCAGCCTGCCGGAGGGCTCGGCTTTCCCGGTCAGCACGTCCACGATCGCGTGCCCGCCCTCCGTGCCCGGCAGCCAGACCTCCAGAACGGCTCTCGCCTTCCCGCTGATCTCGCGCAGATCCAGGGGTCTGCCGTTGAAGAGCACCACCACGATGTTCGGATTGACCGCGCAGATCTCGCGGAACAGCCGCAGCTGCACCTCCGGGATGTCCAGAGTGCCCCGGCTCGCCGCCTCCCCGGTCTGCAGGAAATGCTCCCCGAGCGGCATGACGACCAGCTCCGCCTCCGCCGCGGCGCGCTTTGCCTCGCGAAGCATCTGTTCGAGCTCCTCCTGACTCCTGTGCTCGCTTCCGGCCTGATAGCCGTGCGCCCCCTCAAAGCCTGTCAGATGCACGTCGTTTCCGAGCACCTGACAGCCGGCATGAAAGCTGACCCGCGCAGGGTCAAACACTTCCCCGGCCGCCTCGGCGATCGTGACGCAGTCTGCGCTGTCCCCGGTGATCGCCCAGTTGCTCAGCATATTTTTGTTGTCCGTGTACGGTCCGACAAAGGCGATCCGCTTCGACAGATCCAGAGGAAGGATCCCATCATTCTTCAGCAGCACGAAGGATTCCGCGGCCGCCGCGCGCGCGAGCCGGCGGTGCTCCCCGCACAGACACAGCGCTTTCTCGGCCTCTGGATCCGCGTCCTTATACGGATTCTCAAACAGCCCCAGCCTGTTCTTCAGCTCCAGGATGCGCAGAACCGCCTCATCGACCAGCGCCTCATCGACCGTCCCCTCGCGCACCAGCTGCGCCAGATTTCCCGCGTAGCAGCCGGTCATCATGTCGATGTCCACGCCCGCCTCGATTGCCTTGCGCGCGGCGTCCTTTTCATCCTCCGAGTACCCGTGCGCGATCGTCTCGGCGATCGCCGCGTAGTCGGAGATCAGGACGCCGTCGAAACCCATCTCCTCCCGGAGCACCTTCCGCATCAGCCATTTGTTCGTCGTGGCCGGGATGCCGTTGATCGTGTTGAAGGACGTCATGACAAGCCCCGCGCCCGCGTCAATCCCCGCGCGGTAGGCCGGGAGATAGAACTCCAGCAGCGTGTGCTCGCTCAGCTCCACCGTGTTGTAGTCGCGCCCGGCTGTCGGCGCCCCATAGCCCGCGAAATGCTTGACACAGGCACAGATCCTGCCCGGCGCGCCCATGTCGTCGCCCTGAAATCCCCGGACGGTCGCCTCGGACATCCGGCTGTTCAGATACGGATCCTCGCCGGTGGATTCCATCACGCGTCCCCAGCGCGCGTCGCGCACCAGATCCGCCATCGGCGTAAACGTCGCATGCAGGCCGCAGGCCGCCGCCTCCTTCGCGGCAGCCTCCGCGCACAGCCCGACCAGCTCCGGATCGAACGTGGCTCCCAGACCCAGCGGCGCGGGGAAGATCGTGCGCATGCCGTGTATGACATCCATCATGAACAGCATCGGAATGTGGTGCGGCTGCCTTTCCATGTATTTCTCCTGAAACTCTTTCAGCTGCTTTGCGCCCGCGGTCCCCAGAACAGAACCGGCCAGGGCGACCTCCTCCTGCGTGATCCCCATCTGTCCGGCAGGGCCGGTCAGCACGCCCTGCGCGTCCTCATCATAAAAGACGGTCATCAGCTGGTACATCTGTCCGACCTTCTCCTCCAGCGACATATCATGAAGCAATTCGACTAGTTTTTCCTGTGTCATGGCAATCCCCGCCTCCTTCCTCCCTGTTTTTTCCATGTAATCATTTTCAGTATAGCACGTTCCGCCTGTCCGGTAAATAAAAACAATCCTCCCCGACGCGCAATACGCGTTCCGCTCATTGCAAGGTATGAAAAAATAAATGCCAAAATACAACAATCCAAACTTTTATAATTGCAAAAATATATAAAATGGTATAAAATAGGTTACTAGAAATATTTTCGTTTTTTTGAAAAAATTTCAGTATAGTTTTCGAAAAATTTCGTAAAAGCATTAACCAAAAAAGTTTTAACCAAGCATGATGGGAAGGTATCAAAATGAAACCGGGATTAGATGAGATTTCTGCAAGCACAATCCGCGATGTGATCGAGCTGCTGAGCCCAGCCACAGACGACTATCTCTATGTGTACGACTTCAAGGAGGATTACTACTTTATCTCGCCGCACGCACGGGATCGCTTTCTGATGTCAGAATACGGGTTCCACGACGTCGCCGCGAATCTGCAGAAGATCGTCTATCCTGAGGATTTCCCGAAGCTGCGCAGCGATCTGAATGAGCTCCTGACAACAGACCGCTGCACCCACAATCTGACCTACCGTCTGTTGTCCGCGGAGGAGAAGCCTGTCTGGATCAACTGCCGCGGAACCGTCGTGCGAGACAAAGAAGGAAAGCCTCTGTACATGGCCGGCTGCATCAATGAGATCGGCAAGGTCCAGAAGGCGGACAATCTGAGCGGACTTCTGGGCGCTTCCAGCCTGAAGCTCCTTTTGAGCCAGTACAAGGACGGCTTCCCCGAGGGCTTCCTGCTCCGCATCGGAGTAGACAACCTGAAGAGCGTCAACGCCCGTCTGGGTATCGAGTACGGCGATCTGGTGCTGCAGAAGACCTCCGAATTTATCTCGGAGTGCCTGCTCCCCGGAGAGAAGCTGTACCGCGTGGTGGGAGACGAATTCCTGGTTCTGGATTTTGAGGGTCGAAAGACCGAGGAAGGCAAAGAGATCTACCGCAGCGTCCGCAACAAGATCCGGGATTTTATCATGGAGAAGAACTATGAGGTGCTGTTCACCATCTCCGGCGGCATGCTGAATTCCCGTGATGTGGATGAGCCGACCTACTCCCGGGTGATGAAATATACCGAGTACGCCCTGAATGAGGCGAAGCGCCTCGGGAAGAACACCTGCTATCTGTACAGCTCTGAGGATTACCAGAAGTTCCTGCGCCGCAGGGCTCTGAATCTCCACCTGCGTCAGGCGATCAACGACGGCTTTAAGGGCTTTGAGGCCTACTATCAGCCTCTCTTCTCCGCCGACGACCAGCATCTTCTGATCGGCGCGGAGGCTCTGATGCGCTTCCGCTGCGATGAGTTCGGCATGGTATCCCCGGGCGAATTCATCCCGATCCTGGAGGAGACCTCCCTGATCGTCCCTGCCGGACGCTGGATCATGCACGAGGCTCTGAAGATGTGCCGCGAAGTGCAGAAGTATGTGCCAGATTTCAAGATCAGTATCAATATCTCCCATGTCCAGATCCTGCGAAGCTCGATCGGCCGCGAGATACTGGCCGCCATCAACGAGTACGGGGTCAATCCGAAGTGCGTCACGATCGAGCTGACCGAGAGCGGCCTGCTGGAGACGGATCAGCGTTTCACCACGCTCTGGTCGCACCTGAAGGAGGCAGGCATCACGCTCGCCCTCGACGATTTCGGAACCGGCTATTCGAATTTCCACTACTTTACGGATCTGCAGCCGGACATCGTGAAGATCGACCGCACCTTCGCCGCGAAGGCCGCGACGGATGAATTCGAGTTTGAGATTCTCTCCCTGTTCAGCAAGATGATCCACGAGCTGAACCTCAAGGTATGCGTGGAGGGTGTGGAGACCGCCGCCGAGCTCGAGAAGCTCTGCCAGCTCCCGCCGGAATACCTGCAGGGCTTCTTCCTCGGAAGACCGTGCCCGAAAGCACAGTTCATGGAACAGTTCGTAGTACATATCTGATGTCAGACCATAGAAGAAATACCTGATCTCTGACCACAGGAAAGCATCCGGTTCTCTGATCACAGAAAAATATCCGGTCTCTGACCATAAGGAAAGGCCTACGGCAACCGCCG
The DNA here is from genome assembly GCA_947624055.1 of uncultured Lachnospiraceae bacterium. Classification (GTDB taxonomy): domain Bacteria; phylum Bacillota; class Clostridia; order Lachnospirales; family Lachnospiraceae; genus Choladousia. Next base: position 13,305 of record CANQIW010000005.1, on the reverse strand, counting down.
CGGCCTTTCCTTTTTCATCTTCTTTTCTCAAACGTCATTTCCTAAGCCGTCGTTTTCTGAAATCAATCGCTCCTAAATCATCGTTCCCTTTCTGCGTCTGAGGATCAGCAGCGCCGTCGCCGACAAAGCCATCAGCAGGAGCATCGCCTCCACCGGCGTCCCGTCTCCGGTCTGCGCGGCGGTTGCGTCTGAGCCGACTCCTCCCGATCCGCCGTCTCCTGTCTCCAGCTCCTCGAACACTTCGCTCTCTGTCTCCTCCTCTTCCTTCACCGTGTTGGTGATCTTCACGGACTGGTCGCCCGAATTGATGTTCATGCTCAAAAGCCCTCCGACCACGGACACATCATAGCCGAAGCTCTCGGAATTCTCCACCGGAGTCCCCTTCTTATTCACCTCAGTGACATAGAAACGCGTCTCTCCCTCACTCGGAAGCATGATCTGCACCGTCGCGCTCTTCGAGGAATTTCCGTCCATCTCCAGAGCGACGATATTCCGGCTGACATGATCCGCAAGCTGCGTATATCCCGCATCCGCGAAGATGCCCGCATAGAATACCTTGTTCGTGTCGATCTCCGCGCCGTCGCCGTCCACCACCTTCTTGGTGATGACCAGCTCCTTCACGTTTTTGTAATGCTGCGGATCCGGCAGGGTAGAGAACACGTTCTCAAAGGAGAGCTCCGCGCTGCCTTTGTTTTCCGCGATCGTGACCTGCTGGCCGCCCGGATAGCGGGCGCTGTACACGCCGCCGCCGTACTCTCCTCCGCTCACCGGCGTTCCGGCCGCGTTCGTCTCCGACACGTAATATGTGCCCGGCGCCAGATCACTGAACGTAACGCCCGCGCTCGCGCTGTCGCCTGAGAATCGGATCGTCTTCACATCGCCGACACGCTGCGTCAGTGTCGAATCCGCGAACAGCGCTGCATAGAACTGCGCATCCACCAGCACGATCGTCTCATTTGTGTCGGCGTTCCTGTTGACCTTCGTGACAGTCACGCTCCCGGTACCCGGCGTCGCTGAGGGAGTCGGCACAGGTGTAGGCGTCGCTGTCGGCTTCGGTTCAGGCGTTGCCGTCGGCGTCGGCTCAGGCGTTGCTGTCGCTGTCGGCGTTGGCGTCGGCGACGTTTCCGGCGTAGGCATCGGTGTCGGCGTCGTTTCCTTCAGCGCGTTCGTGAACGCTGCCTTTGCCTCGACGCCCTCCGCGATCAGCCCTGTCTCGCCCGCAAAGGTGGTCGTATAATTCTCGTCGCCAATCTCTTCTACCGTATAGCGGATCCCCACCGGCAGGCCGGAAGCCGTCTTTTGCTCCCCATGCCGCAGGCTGAACTCCGCTATACCGTTCTCAAATTTCATCCCTCCGTATGTGCCGTTGATCTCACGATCGTCAAGGCTTACCCTAAACGCAAACGCTTTCTTCTTATTGATCAGCGATTCCTCAGAGGCCGTCACAGTCTTGCTCACAGTCAGACTGCCTGTGCGCACACGGTTCGTGAACTCCGCCAGACTCTTCGGCTCGCCTTCCTCGCCCTGAATCTGATAGCTCACGCTCTCCACCAGAAGCTCCCCGGATTCGTTCCGGATCACATTCACCGTCACAGCATACACGATCTCAGTGTACTCGATTCTGTCCGTGTCGTCGCCCTTCTTCTCACGGATCTCATAATGGTAGCTGCCCGGCTCTGTATACAGGATAGAACCAAAATCGAAAGTACCCGATTTACCGTTCGTCGCTTCGGCGACGCCGTCTGTCGTGTCGGCCGGCATCGGCACCTGAGCCGCAGGCAGCGTTACCTTCTCTGGCGTCGGTTCCAGAATCTCTTCCACTCCGGAGACAGGCATGACCTCGATCGGTTCCGCAGCCAACTCGACCGTCTGCACTTCCGTTCCATCGGCTCCCTCAGCCGTCTCTGCTCCGCTCTCCTGAGCAGCCTCCGCCACATCCGCGGATCCTTCCTGTGCGAAATCGCTTACCGGTTCATCCCCCGGCAATACAATGACATCCTCTGACAACAGCACCGGAGCAGATTTCTCAACTCTTCTCCCGCTCATCGACGCCGCGCTCAGGAAGCTGCGTCCGCCGTGTCCGGAAGCCTCATGCAGGAAACTGCCGCTATCCGCCGAAACTCTGCGCGCCATCATCATGTCGTCCGTCTGTACGCCCTGATCTGACTGTGCCGCCGGCTCCGGCTGCTCTGCCGGCTCCGCCGCTTCTGTCTGTTCGGTTGGTGCCGCCGCTTCCGTCTGTTCAGCCGCCGCTTCTGTCTGTTCGACCGGCGCCGCTTCTGTCTGTCCGGTTGGTGCCGCCGCTTCCGTCTGTTCAACTACCGCTTCTGTCTGCTCAGCCGCCGCTTCCGTCTGTTCGGTCGGTATCGTTGCGTCCGTCTGTTCAACCGCCGCTTCTGTCTGCTCAACCGCCGCTTCTGTCTGTTCAGTCTGCGTCGCTGCCTCTGTCTGTTCAGCCGCCGCTTCTGTCTGCCCGGTCTGCGCCGCTGCCTCTGTCTGCTCAGCCACCGACTCAGGCTGTTCGGTCGGTATCGCTTCCGTCTGCCCGGTCACCGCCGCCTCGTCAGGCTCTTCCCCGATCATCACAGGATTCAAGCCGGACAAAGCTATCCGCTCCACCTCAGCGTCCAAAGGCGTCAGCGTAAACGTGAACTGCCCATCCTCCAGGACTCCATCCTTCAGGGTCTTATGTCCGCGCAGGATAACGTTCGTCTGATCCTTGCGGTAGATATTCCTGAACGCGACCGTCGCAGGAGAAGCAACGGTCTCACCGTCAAGCTCTAGCTTCGCGGACAGCGCGCGCTCGCCCGCCGCAGCTTTTGGCTCTTCCACAGTGACCGTCAGCTCATGCACTTCCTCATCATAGATGATTCCGGCCTTGCCGAGATCGAAGCGCTCCCGCACTTCATAGTGGTATGTTCCGGCTTCTGTATACTCAGCGTCTACCAGCTTATCCTCTGTCCAATCGAGCGGTCCGACCGAAATCACAACAGGCCCCATATCCTTGAGCGGATCCGCATCCGGGTTCGTGTCTGCAGGATGAATCTCAAATGTAAACTCACAGGCTTCTTCCGGAAGCGACGTTTCCGTCTCCGCAGGCTCCAGATCCTTCTGTATATTCAGCTCAATACCGACCGGGATCGCCGGCTCCGGAGCGTCCAGAGAGTTGACAAACGACACCTTGTTCTCTGCTGCGGTCAGTTGTCCCTCCGCTCCTTCGCTCGTGACTGTATATTCTCCGCTGTCGGTCTCTTCAACCTTGTAAGCGGTGCCTCCAGGCAGACCGCTCGCCGTCACACTCTCCCCGTCCTTCAGGGAGAAATCCGCCACGCCATCCTGGAAATACAGATCGCCGTAGCTTCCGTTGACGCTCTCATCGCTCAGCGTCACCCGGAACGGGAACAGCTGTTCTTCATCCGCCGCCGTGCCTTCGACTGTCTTAGTTACGGTCAGGGACGCGGACGCGGTTGGCTCTTCCACCGGATTCCGCACCTCATTTGTCACCGCGGACTGATCGTTGCCAACTTTGACTGTCGCCTTGTTAGCAACCTCTGCTACAGCACTGTCATTCACCTTCACAGTAAGTGCTACAGTACCGGAATCTCCACCCTGCTTCTCTCCAAGATCCCAGGTCACCGTGCGGCTCGCCGCGTCATAGACGCCCGGAGAATCTGCCGACACATAGTCTACACCTGTATCCAATGTATCTGTCACAATCACATTCGCAGCATTCTTTCCGGGATTTCTCCATGTAACTGTGTAAGTGATCGTCTGATCCGGGAGCACATTCTTTTCCTCGCCAGGAGAAGTCTCTGTCTTGACCGGCGTAAAGTTCGCAAACGCAGCCGCCTCCAGCCCATTTCCATCCTGCGGCTTGTAAACTGCCGTCGCATTATAATGGCCAGTCTCGCTGTCTACGCCGACCGTCACGGTGACATCATAGACCGTCTCGTCATAAATAAGGCTGCTATCCTGTCCCGTCGCGCCGGTCGGACGGCTTTCCGTAATTGTATAATCATATATTCCAACCTGCGTGTAATTGATTTCTCCAAACTCAAAGCTTCCGTCCGCTTTATTCCCGGCCGTGGCCGTAATCGTCCCATCAGCAGCTGTCACCGCTCCGGTCGGCATTGGAACGCTCCCCTTCGCTTTCAGCTCAAAGGTAAACTGCCCTTCTGTGAGACTGCTCTGCGGCACATCTCCGACATAATAAGTCTTGTTCCCCTTCAGAGTAATTCTCGTCGCCGGCTTTGTATTCGTAAATACAACAGTCGCCGTTTTATCCTGCGGAATATCACCGGTTCCGTTTGTTCCATCTCCTGTTACAACGGTTCCATAGCCGTCCGTGTTTGCTTCCTGCTCTGTCACCGTGTAGCGGAGCCCTGCAGGCAGGCCAGTCGCCGTCCAGCTCTCATCATGCTTCAGTTGAAACTCTGCTATACCCTGCTTAAATTCCACTCCATCCGGATTCGGATATTTCCCGTCAACGTCTGTCGCGATTTCATTATTACGATTGTACAAGGTCACAGTAAAATGAAACGGTTTTGTCTGATCGCCATCTATGCCGTTTACAGTCTTGCTTACCGTCAGATTTCCGGTATGGTACTCGTTTACAAAGGTGCCCAGACTGACGCTGTAAGTATAACTGTCGTCCGAATCAAGGCCCTTCGGTGTGGCAGTGCTGTCCTCAGAGAGAACGCTTCCCGCGCCGGAGCCTTCCTCTTGCGGATTCTTCACTTCCACGGTGATCTCAGCTTTCAATCTTCCCGTGCTCTCGCCGGTTTCGTTTGGAGCAAATTCTTCCGCAACAACGACTTTAACCGTAAACTCCCTGCCATCGTACGTATAGCCCGACTTACCGTCATCCACTTCCTGAATCGTGTAGCTATAAGTCCCCTCCTCGCTAAAGACAGCATCCTGGAAGAATGTGATCAAGCCGTCTGCCGCATTTGTCACCGGGCTGGTTATCTCAGGCGCAGATTCCGGGTTATTTTTTGAAGGTGTGACCGTGAAGCTGAACTGACTTGCGGACAGCGCTTGCTTAGCTTCTCCAATCAACAATTCTTTCTGTGCAGTCAAGCTGACTTTCACCGGCTTCAGGCTCTTCTTATTCGTAAACGTCACGCTCAAGCCCGCGCCCTCCAGCGCCGCCTGGCCTGTATAGGATCCGGTAACTTCAGTGGTCTTGGTCGTATCTTTCTTTTCTGTCCCTGTCTCTGCAGCCGTAGAAACTGAGGTAATGCTGTCCAGGCTGTAGCAGGCTGCAGTCCTGCCCTCCGTAACCACTGCTTTATATCCTGCAGGGAGACCTTCAATGACGGCTGTCTGGTCGTCTTTCAATGCAAGACTACCCTTACCAGTGTCATCCAAAGAAAGCCCCTTCTCTTCGCCCCCATTAATTTTGTAAGTATATGTTTTATTCGTAACTTTATGATCGAGGTTATCCCTGATCTCAACAGTGAACGGAAATGCATAGCTGCGGTCTTTCTCTGTCAGTGCTAAAGGTTTCTCCGGATTCAACTTTTTTGTGACAGTCAGAGTCTGCTTCGGAGCATATGTGTTCTCGAATACAACTTCACTGCCTGTCTCCCCCGGAGCCGGCGATTCCGAGGACACAGACACCCTGGCTGTGAGGTTTCCGTAAAGTATATTCCCATCAACATTCTCTGTGCCTTCTTCTACTGTGACTGTGACCGTATACACCGTAGGATCGTATTCCATACCGGTTACGCTTCCAGACACTTCCGTTAACCTATATACATAAACTCCCGGTTCTGTATACTGCAGGCCATTGAAGATATTTCCAATCGCCCCTGTCCATGCCGTCGAATCGCTTCCTTCCACAGGCGCAGCGACTGTCACGGAAAGCGTTTCGCCTTCTTCGCCTGCTCCCGCTGTCCCTGTTCCACCTGACGCTTCTTTTTCCACCAGCTTCTTTACCGGATCACTGGCCGGATTTTTCCTGTCCTCAGTCTCATCCGGTGTGAGCAGGAAATTGAACTCCAAGTCCTCGCCTGTCAAAGTATATCCATTCGTATTCAGGTTCTTCGTGAGCTTTAATTCAGGAGTCACCGGCTGTCTGTCATTGGTGAATTGTACTTTCTCCACCTCATCGGCAGCGATCGTTCCTCTCACCGTCTTCGGATGTCCCTTTACGGTACCTCCGACATCGCCCGAACCGGCCTCCGTCGGCACAGGCGTCGTCGTCACTGTATATCCCTCATTATCAGTCTCCGTCACCGTGTAGGTAAGACCCGCAGGCAAATTGTCAAACTTCACCTTCTCGCCGTCTTTCAAAGAGAATGTTGCAACACCTTTATCGAATCCGAATGTTTCGCCGGATAAGTATCCTGTCGCTTCGACAGAAAAATCTCCATCGATCTCTGTTGCTATATTTTCTCTTTCCTCATCCGTATACAGCGTCACAGTGAAAGTAAATTCCTTGTCCGTCTCTCCCGCTTTACCGGTGACTTCCTTGCTGACTTCTAGGCTGCCTGTCTCAATATCTACTTGAACCATACCGAGACGATCGTCAAGATATTCGCCATTTGCCCCAGCTGTGCCATCGGCCGTGCCTAAATAGAATCCGATTGCTTCCGGATGAGCCGGATCTTTAATTTGATTAGCAATATAATTGTTTACGCTATCCGTTGTCGGGTCAAAGTTGCCAATCTTACCACTATCATCATCCTTTGTCGGATCAACCTGTCTGGTCGGATCAGCCGAATCAACATCACCCTTTGATCCAATGGTAAAGTGATTCTCATAATCTTTAATATCCGTTTCCGGATCCACATATTTAAGTGCCTTAAACAGACTATTATCCGCCAATGTCAGCGTGTATGTCCCAATCGGAAGCTTCTGCGGAGCATCAGTGGAATACGGATGCATTTGATCCGATTTAGTGCCATCATTATAGTAAGTATAGAAGCTGACCACAGTATCATCGGAAGACTCGTTCCCCCCTTTCCATGTATTCCACTGCTCCTTTGTAACTGTCACCATCAACGGACGTATCCTGCTGCCACCGTCTTCAAACAACGGCTCACGCTCATCATCCTCCAAATCCACCGGTGCTGAATCCAATGCTATCGCACTGAGCGCACCGGGATCAGAACCGTAATATTGGCGCTCAACATCAACCTGTACTTCAAGTTTCTCCTTGTTCAGCCTATCAAACCAATGCTCCAGAAAGCTTCTCTTTGCAGAAACTTTCAGCGCCAGTTCGCCGCGGACGATCTTTATTGTATGAGTTCCCGTACCGACAACATTTTTATCTGCTCCATCATCACCCTTCACTTCTCCAGTCTGAAGTTCTCCCTCAGCCGGTTTATACTCTGAATCCCATTTATAAGCAGACTCACTAATCAATGGCTTCTTAATTGTCTCACTTCCATTATTAGCAGCCTTACGAGCTTCCATACCTGATGGCTGATACATAGCTGAAATATGGTAAATCCTAGTCGCTGTGCTCCTAGTCACGTAAGAGCCATCTTCTTCCTTTTCACTTTCTGCTTCCTGTATACCATAATCTTCTTCCCAACTCCAAGTATACGTAATCTCTCCAAGTTTATCTGCCCTATGTGCCTCTGTACCAGTCTGAGTCGTCACTTCTGGGTTCTCAGCTGTTCCTACTGCCGGCAGATAATAATATGGAATCGTTATCGTATGTTCTTCGGCATTAATTAACGCGGTCAGAATGTCCTCCAGAGATTTATACTTTCTTTCACTTCCCTGCGCTTCTTCTGAATTCGCATATCGCTCCAGATATTCCCAATAATAATGATCTCCTGTCACCTCATCGTCGTCTTTCAAAGCGCGAACCAAAGCCTTTGCTATCTCAAGCGGTTTTACTGTTTCGCCCAGATATATTGTTTGCTTGGTTTCAACATTTCCCGACAGCAGACCCACACTTACAGTTACACGCGGGAAGCCCTTAGATGGATAAGCATCCGGTGCACTCTTAAATGTACCCTTTGAAGCTCCAGACAGCGGCGTCTGCCCTGTTTGGTACATATCCTCCACACCGGAGGATTTATTTGTTGTCTCTGCCTCCGTTGCAGAATAGACATAGTTCATATCCTTGTCTTGCCCATTAGTGAGCACCGCGTTACCGCCGATAAAATCCTCCTTGGCCCGCAAGGTGAACGTAGCACGCCAGACCAGTAGGGATTCTACGCCTTTAGAGCAACCCGGAATAGTCTGATCCTCCCATTTAAGATAGTACATATGCTTGGAGGGATCCCAACAAAGCGTCGCCTTTTGCGCAGTATCAGTTTTGCTTTCCACCCAAATTTTAAGACCGTCTTTCGAAATATCTCGTTCTGAATCCTCCTCTTCAATTGACACATGCCCATTTTCTTTCAGGCAGATCAACTTACTATCCACTCCGGTATCTGGCTTTTCATCATTTGTGCGAAGCTGTGCAATCAGGTCAAAACGCGGATCAATATAATCCTGCACACAGTATCCATTAAGATCATACACGACTTCCTCTAAAATATCCGTGAAAATCTTTTCTATCGGATCTCCTGCCTGTGTATTTCGAAAATATCTGCTATAGTACTCGGCAGTTTTTTCCGATTCATCTTCATCACCTTCTTTTGTTCCAATAAGATCATACAGGAATAATCGAGCAGGATCCTCTTCATCTTCAAGTGTAGCCGACCCTCTGTTCAACATGACACAGTAGATGGTCCAGCCGGCTCTTTTTAAATTACCTGCTGTATTTATCGCAAGATCCTTAAGATCTTTATTTGTTGTATCCCCTTCTTTATCGTCTTTTAATGAATCATCTTTTCCGTCTGTAAAAATAATTAAATATTTATCTGCACCCTCCTTATCTGCATTTGGCTCCAATTTTTTCTGAAAAGCATCCAAGCCTGTTGCCACATATGTACCGCCGGTCATAAGATAATTATATTCTCCGCCTTCTCCCTCCAATGCCTGACCGCCAGATTTTTTCAAATTCATAATCTCTGAACTTGCCGTTGGCGCCTTTGTCCAGTTCAGCATCACGAGTTTATCTCTATTTTCCTCATCAAAGTTATTAGTACTGAAACGCACTGCTGAGACTTTACTGTCCGGCGAGGACATGGCCAATTTATTTACAAACGCACCAAGCGCCTCTTGCAATGTTTCTGCCTTCGTTTTTGTATCCCTGTCCTTCTCATATACATAAGAATAATACAAAGACTTACTACCGGAATTAGTAAATACGCAACAAAGTTTCCATTTAGAGCCCTCTTTCTTTAAATAAAACTTACTCGCGCCATTTTTTAATTTCTCATCCTTATCCCATTTCTCCCAACCGCTGTCATCAGCAGGCTTATCAGGCGGCTCTGGTACTCCTTCCCCGCCAGCTATTTCATACCCATATTTTTTATTCTTATCTGGTTCAATTTTAATTGTTCGGAATTCTTTGGCTGTTCCACGTTGCTCAATATCCTCTATCGTACTTGTGGAATTGACATAATACCATCCTTTCAATTGCAGGTTATCTGCTTTTTTAAGCGAAGGATTAAGACCCGCAAGGACTCTTACCTTCTCGCCATCATCAATAAAAGCATTTTCGACATTTGAGTCATCATATATTTTCTTTACTTCTGCAGCATTTAATGGGCGATCATAAATGCGAAGTTCATCGATAAGAAGCGATGCTTCACTATATGCATCTGGACCTCCGATGATGATTCTTTGGGAACCATCTGAAAAGAAGTCCTCTTTCAAAGTACCTGTAGCTTCTGTCAAGTTACCGTTTACATATGTCGCTATTTTTCCTTCTGTTACAACATATGTAACCAAATCCCAGGCATTCGCCGTTTCAAAAAAACCATCCTGGCTTGTTATAGGAGATGCTACATTTCCTGATTTATCGTCGCCTCTTTTTCCTCCACCAGCTGTGTTCGTATCCCATTTTATAAATCCTCCAGCTTTATCTTTCGCTGCATCCCTATAAATCCGATAATGATCTCCATCCCCATATTCTTTTCCTATCGGTCCGATATACATAATTTCACTAAATGGGCGCGTTTTCTCAGCAACATTTAATGCCGACGTATTTGAACTGACTGCAAAGGAAATGGTAAAATTATCACTTTTCAATTCTGTGTCTAAAAGAAGATTCGAACCACTTGTGCCACCATTTCTTGCAATTCCTGGTTTAGGACTGACAGTACTAGAATTTTGATATATAATCAAATAATCGTTTTTATATCCTTTGTCGTTATCATATACCAAATTGTTCGCAAGAGAAACCGTTTTGGTTTCATCATACATTTTAGATCTTTCAATTAATTTCGAGTCCTCTCTACCTGTCACCTCATTCTTGAATGAACCATCAAACTTATAATATCCAATCAGCTCATTTTCCAGTGTATCAAGTGTATCATCACCATCCCAATATCCAAGCGGAACATACTCCTTAACTGTATTGCGACCGTCATATACATAATAGGAATAATCGCTGTAACCTAACAAAGAATTGTCAGTCTTCGTAGAATCTAAAAGTCTTTCCACATTTTCTTCTGTAAGCCAAAATGGCTGGTCACCATCTAAGTCCTCTTCCAAAATTCCTGCTGCTTCCAGTGTTTCTTTTTCTTTTTCGTCGTAGACTATTTGTTTGTCAATATCTTTCGCTGTCCACGCCATAGATCCGGACGCATCCAGAATCAATCCTACATTTGCTTTATTTTCCCCAGTAAACCAAGACTCTAACGTAACGTCAAAAGTACGATTATCAGAGTCAACTGCCTTTGCTGTTTTATCTGTATGCAAGCCAAGAGATGTGTCATAGATCTTTTTCGATTCTTCCCTTTTTGTGTCAATTTGCGGGCTATTTGAAAAATTATCCCCAAAATTACGTCCTTCTGCTACATCGCCGCTTCCGGTATAGTAAAGATTTATTCTTACGAACGGAACCTTCGCATTATACGTAATTGTTGCAGTGGATTCCTCCATATTATCTGTCACATAATTAATATTTGTCACCGCAGGCTGCCCCGCCGTTATTGAAAAGGCGGTAAATTTCTCCCCGTTTTTAGTATCGGCTTGGGGTCTTATCGTACAGGTCCCCTCAGTAAAATTATCTTCCGTCGATTTCGATTGTTCCTCGTCAAACTCTCCTTCTATTTTACCATTCCGACAATGCCACACTTGTATCTCCATGGGTGGCTTATCAGCTTCCGCTCCGCGTACCGGCACATTTATTTGCAACACAGACACTACCATACACAAGCACAGCAGCCCTGCTACCAGCCTGCTCCACCATATCCTTTTTGTCCTGTTGATCATCATTCCGTTTCCCCCTACTCTATTTTTCATTCTTCTTGTCATTCTTTCTTTCCCTTTCATACTTCCACCCCGCTATAAATTTCTCAAATATAAGAATCTTTTCAGTTTCTAAAATCTGTTTTTTATGTCCTGCAAACAATTGTATTGCGTTTTCTGTCATTTTAACCAATTCAATCATCAACAAAGCGCTCGTAATTGTATAAAATTATATCATATCAAATGTTATAATGTAAACATCTGGAACAATATATTTTTAAAAATTATTTCTCTTTTTTCACTTTTCTCCCCAAAACAACTCACACGAAATAATTTGCTTTTGTTCCAAGCCAGCGCATTTTTAAGCTGAGCCTGCCAAAATCATATATTCATATGAATTTAGTTGTGTTATATAAATATTATGAGTCTATATCTCAAACCTTTTAAAATATAATATTGCAAAAAGAGTTTTTCTGTGCTATTATGTGAGAAACGTACAAACCAATGATGAATCAGATCTCAGGAATTTTCTTCGGAGTTCTCCGCATTTTCCTGTTTGAAAAAAGAGTTAATTGTGTTATAGTAAAGGAGGAACAGATGAATAAAAAACTGAATAGCGCAGTGAGCGCACCAATCGTGCCGCTGAAGGAGCTGAACCTCTCAGCCCGTTTCCTTTTTGACGAGGTGATGGAGGATCCGCAGACACAGCAGGACGTCCTGAGCATTATCTTCGACAGAGAAATTCCGCTTGTGAAGTACAGCGCCACGGAGAAGGAGTTGCGTCTGACGCCGCTGGCGCGGTCGATCCGGATGGATCTGTTTTCCATTGATGAGGATGAGATTGTTTATGATGCGGAAATGCAGGACAAAAAGAAGTCTGATCTGGAAAAGCGGAGCCGATACTATCAGGCGTTGATGGACACCTCTCTCCTGGAACCGGGCATAACGGATTACAACAGCCTGAATCAGACGTACCTGATCATGATCATGACCTTTGATCTTTTCGGGTACGGGAAGTACCGGATGACGTTCGTGCCCATGTGCAGGGAAGTCAGGGACTGTGAACTGGAGGACGGGGCGGCTCGGATCTTCCTGAGCACAAAAGGGACGAACGAGGATGAGGTATCGAAGGAACTGGTCGATTTTCTGCATTATGTGGAGAACACGACCGACGCGGAAGCAGCCCGGACGGACAGCGAGCGGATCCGCCGCATTCATGAGCGGGTAAGAAAGGTGCGTTCCAGTGAGGAGGTTGGAGTGAGGTATTTACGAGCGTTGGAAGAAAAAAATGAAGAAAGGCAGGAAGCCCATAAAGAAGGGCGTGAAGAAGGCCGTGAAGAAGGCCGTGAAGAAGGCCGTGAAGAAATCAATCAACTGAATGCTCGGCTGATCGCGGATGGCCGCATGGAAGATCTGCTGAAGTCTACGCAGGACAGAGAATATCAGGAAAAGCTGATGAAGGAGTATCAGATCGGAGTGCAAAGTGAATGAGGAAAAGATCAGCCGTATCGTAGAGGTTGCGCAAATGTATGCACCGGAATATGACGAAAGAAAGATCCTGAACCACTGTTTAGGTCAGGCTGACACATCTGTTGTCAGGTCGTAAATAAATGAATTTGTACAAAGGAGGATTTGCCATGGCGCTGAAACTGACGAACGAATTCAAGGGAGTGCTCTTCGCTCCGCGGCGGGAGGAGATCAAGCCGGGAAGCGGCGTGCTCTATCCGCGTGTGATTGAGCTGCACCATGCGGGGGAGGAGAACGGCACGCTGCTCGCGGCCTTCGAATATTATGCGGACAGGGAGCCCGCCGTGATCCCGATCTACCGAAGCGCAGACGGCGGAAAGACCTGGGAGCACCTCACGGATGTGGAGGACACGAAGAATGGCTGGGGAATGCGTTTCCAGCCGGTGCTGTTTGAACTGCCCAAGCCCTGCGGCGACCTGCCGGCCGGAGCGGTACTCTTCGCGGCCAACTCTATCCCGATGCAGGCCTTTGAGAAAGACAACCCGCCGGATTTCGTCGGCACAGAGCTCC